>JBEEPP010000028.1:0-7514 GCA_041191045.1 Pseudomonadota bacterium | reverse complement strand
GGCATGATTTCATAATAATTGGATCAAGAAAAAAAATAGATTAAAATACCTATATTGAAGAAATAAAAGGACTGATATGACATACGTAGTAACCGAAAATTGTATTAAATGTAAATATACCGACTGTGTAGACGTTTGCCCTGTCGATTGTTTTGTTGAAGGTCCTAATTTCCTAGCAATCAATCCAGATGAATGTATTGACTGCACTTTATGTGTGGCAGAGTGTCCTGCAGAAGCAATTTTTGCAGAAGATGATGTACCTTCAGACCAACAAGACTTTATTCAAATCAATGCTGAGATGTCCAAAATCTGGCCTGTGATTTCTTCTAGAAAAGGTCCGCTTCCAGACGCTGACTCTTACAATGGCAAACCTAATAAAAGAGAATTACTCGAAAAATAATAATTTTTACTTAAATAAAATTATAGCTGGTAATCATTAACGTAATGATTTCGTTTGGTATATCACGATAGCACTAAGGATGAAGTACCCCAACATACCTAAAGATAAGCCAAGGGTTGAAAACCAAAGAAAAGGCACTATTAGCCCTGCTGATATAGTCGAGAGTAGCATTTGAACAAAAGCCTGGCCTGAGGAAGCTGTACCACGAATCTTTTCAAAACGATCAAGCGCTGCAATAGACAAAACAGGCATAGCAAAGGACATGCCAATATTGTAAAGGGCCACAAATCCAGTATTAATAATTAGGCTTGTCTCAAAAAAAGTACAAAAAAGAACATTGAGAGTCGTTATCAAACCCATCCATACATAGGCTATTTGAATAGTCCTTTTTTGCGTCACTTTACCGGCAGATTTTTTTGATAAAAAAGAACCAAAAATCATCCCTGATACAGTGGGTATAAAAAGATATCCAAATTGCGATGAATTAAGCCCTAAGTGGTTCATAATAAATATCGGACTTGCTAAAACATATAAAAATAATCCTGAGAAATTTGCACCTAAAGCAATTATGAGGAATAAGAATTCTTTATCTGAAAAAATAGTTTTATAGCGATGAATTAATGAGGGAAAAGAAAAAGAAACGCGTTTTGATTGCGGCATTGTTTCGGGTAAAAATTTCACAGCAGCAATCAAAGAAATGAATGCATAAAGCGCTAAAAATATAAAAATACTATGCCAATGAATTCCCAATAAAAGGCCACCAATCATTGGAGCTACAGCAGGCGCAATACCGAACAACATTTGTATGGTGGCCATGACACGCTGCGCTTCAGGGCCCTGGAATAAATCTCGCACCATAGCGCGCGCTACTACATTTCCTGCTCCACCACCTATGCCTTGCAAAATTCGACCGAACCATAACATTTCAACGTTATTTGAGAAAGCAGAACATAGTGAGCCTAAAATAAAAATACTTAAACCTAATTTAATAGTATCTATTCGACCAATGGCATCAGAAATAGCACCATGAAATAAGGTCATTACTGCATAAGGAAATAAATAAAAAGTAAGGCTTTGCTGAATTGCATGAGGTGTTGTTTCTAAATCATTTGTCATGACATGAAACGCAGGCAAATATGTGTCAATAGCAAAAGGCGCCAATGAAGCCAAACTCGCCAATATTAAGACACGCATCATATGAGATGAAATCATAGTTTTAGATTATAAAATAAAGATGAAACTAAAAAACTTAGGGTGTGGCGTGGAAATCTTTAACGAGCTCTTTGGCTTCACCTGAAATAATCTTTTTAGAATTCTTATCATTTCTAAAAAGTATA
Organism: Pseudomonadota bacterium; assembly: GCA_041191045.1. Lineage (GTDB taxonomy): Bacteria > Pseudomonadota > Gammaproteobacteria > Burkholderiales > Methylophilaceae > Methylopumilus. The sequence continues at coordinate 5,777 of JBEEPP010000028.1, read as the reverse complement.
GGTTGCGCCTGAAGAACTGGATTTTGAGCATCTTCAATCGCTTTTTCGATTAGATGATGATGAGGCGACATGCTACATACTGGATCAGCACTTTCTGCATCACCTGATAAAAGGAAAGCCTGGCAACGACAGCCACCTAAATCTTTCTCTTTTTCAGGGCATGTTCTACAAGGCTCTTTCATCCAACTGTCGCCACGATATCGGTTAAATGCTGGCGAATCTTGCCAAGCCCACATAAGTCCTTTATCGCGTACATTTGGAAATTCAATATTAGGTAACACACGTGCTGAGTGGCAAGGAAGTACATCGCCATTAGCAGTCACAATCATAAAGACTTCGCCCCAACCATTCATACATTTCTTAGGGCGATCTGAGAAATAATCAGGCACCACAAAAAATACTTTCATCTTGTTACCAATTTTTTCTCTAAATTCATTTGTGACTTTTTCCGCATAATCAATTTGCTCTTTAGTAGGCATTAATTGATTGCGATTCACAAGCGACCATCCATAATATTGTGTGTTAGCTAGTTCTACATAATCAGCACCTAGTGCTTCGGCCATATCTAATATTTCTTTAATATGTCCAATGTTATAGCGATGAATTACAACGTTAAGCACCATCGGATAACCATGGCTCTTAATCATAGCAGCCACTTTTTTCTTTAATTCAAATGTTTTTGTGTTGGTAATAAAATTATTAATTTCTTCAGTAATGTCATGCATGGAGAGTTGAATATGATCTAACCCACCCTCTTTGAAGGCTTGAATTCTTTTTTCAGTTAAGCCAACACCTGATGTAATAAGATTACTGTAGTAACCTAATTTTTTTGCCTCCACCACGATTTCTTCAATGTCATCTCTAAGGAGTGGCTCGCCACCTGAAATACCCAATTGAAGTGCGCCTAATTTTCTTGCATCGCGTAAGACATTAATCCATTGTTCAGTCGACAATTCATTTTGCGTGTGTTTGTCGTAATCAGTAGGGTTATAACAAAATGCGCAATGAAGTGGGCATCGATAGGTAACTTCAGCCAATAACCATAATGGCTGGGTATGTGTGACGGATGCTGCTACACCATTATTTTGTGTTGCCATCTTATTGTCCCCTTAATTAACTTTCTCAATCCATGATTTATCTAATGCAAATTGGATCATAGATAAAATATCTTTTTCAATGCCTTCCACATCTTTAAATTTTCCTTTTAAAGAAGTGATTATTTGGTCGACTGAGTTTTTTCCGTCGACTAAACTTAATACCTCTCCTGCACTTCCATTTAATTTCACCATACCTTCAGGAAATAAAATAACATGCGATTGTTGCGCTTCTTCCCATTGAAAACGGTGATGGGCTGCAATCTTAAATATATCTTTTTGCTCAATCGTCATTTTTAATATCTTGGCTGTCTTAAGTAATCACGATCTTCGACTTTAATATTAGAGGATGCGAGCATAATGGAATCTGCAATTACCCAGAGCACATCAAGTTTAAATTGAAGAATATCTAATGCACGCTCTTGCATCGCACGTGACTGACTAAAGTAATCAAGTGTCACAGATAAGCCTTGCTCTACATCACGTCTTGCTTCTGTTAAACGTTTTTTAAAATAAGAGAGGCCTGATTCTTTAATCCAAGGATATACTTCTGGCCACGAACTAATACGTTGCTGATGAATATGTGGTGCGAATAATTCTGTGAGTGATGAACAAACTGATTCTTGCCATGGTCTTTGTCTTGCAAAGTTAATATATGCATCGACTGCGAAACGAACTCCTGGGCTCACATGCTTTAAAGATGTCACATCTTCTCTAGTTAAGCCAACCGCTTCACCTAATTTGACCCAAGCCTCGATACCACCTTCAGCGCCATCAACACCATCATGATCTGTAATACGCACAATCCATTGCTTTCTTACTTCTTTATCAGGGCAGTTAGACAGAATTGCCGCGTCTTTTTGTGGAATACCAATTTGATAATAAAAACGATTTAATACCCAACATTGCAACTGCTCTTTTGTCAATTTTCCTTCATACATCATTACATGAAAGGGATGATAGATATGATAACCCCGACCCTTTTCACGAAGCTTTTCTTCAAATTCTGATCTTGTCCAAATTTTATCCATACCTAACGATTCCTTTTATAAAACAATATCCATACCATCATATGCGACTTCAATGTCATGTTCAGTTAAGATGGCACGCTCCTTTGAGTCTTCTCGCAAAATTGGGTTTGTATTATTAATATGTATAAGCACTTTCTTAGCGCGAGGATAACGATCTAATACTTCTATCATCCCCCCCTCACCCGATTGAGGGTTATGACCAATATCCCGGGCTTTCTTAGTCATTAAACCCATATCGATCATTTCTGTATTCGTCCAAAAAGTACCATCTACCATAATGCAATCTGCTTTTTCAAATAAAGGTGGTAAGTGTGGTTCAATCTCGCCCAAGCCTGGCGCGTAAAAGAGTCGCTTTTGTGTTTTTTTGTCTTCGATCAACATGCCAATCGTGTCGCCTGGATGTGGATTATTTCGATGCGGAGAATAAGGCGGCGCTGCACTCTTTAGTGCAACTGCAGTAAATGTAAGATTTTCTATCAATGGTATTTCAAACGAAGTTTTACCATCGGTTGGAATTTCATGATGATTAATACCACAGTAATGATCCAAAATATTTAAAAGCGGATTACCTGTAGTAAGGTCTTGATACACCATGTCCGTGCAATAGAGCTCACGTTTTTGTGTGCCTTCACGAAGCATCAATAAACCTGTGGTGTGATCGATTTGAGCATCAATAAGCACAATGGCTGAGATACCACTGTCACGAATAGCTCGGCCCGGTTGAAGAGGAGGAAAATCTTGAATTTGTTGCAACACATCAGGCGATGTATTAAAAAGAACCCAATGGATACCATCTGAACTTACGCATATGGATGATTGTGTGCGTTTTTTAGCTTTAATGGTTCCTTTTCTAAGGCCATCACAATTTTGGCAATTACAATTCCATTGGGGAAATCCGCCACCTGCACCTGCACCTAATACATGTATATGCATAAAATCCTGTCGATGAGACTAATGTTTAATATGGGATGATACTGAGGTAAAAACACCTAATCTCATAGTGGAAATTTGCTAAAGAGAACTCATGAAATCCATGAGTTCTTTAAAGAATTTCGCGGCCAATCACCTTTGCAATACCTCTTAGCTCTCCCATGAGCGTAATAAGTTCTGCAGGATTGATCGCTTGATCTGCATCACACCATGCCTCGCATGGATTAGGATGCATTTCAACTAAAAGACCATCAGCGCCTGCAGCAATAGCTGCTCTCGATAAAGCAGCTACCATCCATGCTTTACCACCTGCATGAGACGGATCTACAATTACAGGAAGATGTGTTTCTTTCTTTAAGACTGGAATCGCAGTGACATCCAATACATTTCTATAGTAAGTCTCAAAAGTTCGAATACCCCGCTCACAGAAGATAATATTATGGTTGCCACCTGCTGCAATATATTCTGCAGCCATTAACCATTCTGAAATCGTTGCTGACATCCCACGCTTTAAAATCACTGGCACATTGACTTTACCTACTTCTTTTAGAAGCTCAAAATTTTGCATACTACGAGTACCAATTTGAATCACGTCAACTTTATATTTCATAAAGGTATCAAGTTGTCTTGCATCCATAAGTTCAGTCACAATAGGCAAGCCTTCTTTGTCTGCAGCTTTTCTGAACATTTCTAGGCCCTCAACACCTGTACCTTGGAACGTATAAGGACTTGTGCGAGGTTTAAATGCACCGCCGCGCATAAGTCTCACACCTGCAGCTTTTACAGCCTTTGCAGATTTTTCCATTTGCTCTGGTGTCTCAACTGAACACGGGCCTGAAATAATTTGGATTTGCTTGCCGCCCATGAAATTGCCTTTTATATCAATCACGGTATCTTCTTTGTGCCATTCACGTGCAACAATTTTATAAGGCTTTACAATATGAAGCGCTTGTTCAACACCGGGAAGAGACTCTAAAAGCTCTGGATCTAGGCTGCGCTCATCTCCAATTGCACCAATGACTGTTCTCTCAGTGCCTCGAGAAACATTGGCTTCTAAACCTTTTTCTTCTATGCGCTTAATGACCGACTCAATTTGTTCATCGGTCGCAGCGTTGCTCATTACAATAATCATGCTAAATCCTATTTAAATAATCGTTTCCAGTGCCTGAATAAATCTTTCATTTTCTTCTTTAAGACCAATGCTGACACGTAAATAATCAGGCATCTCATAATTAGCTATTGGGCGAACAATGATACCCGCTTTTAATAAAGCCTCGTAAACTTGAGAAGCTTTGTCTACCTTGAAACTTATAAAGTTTCCAAAAGTAGGAATAAAGCTTAAATGCAGTTTTTGAAAAGCTGATTCTAATTGTTTTTTTCCATTATTATTCAGTATTTTACTCTCAGTGACAAATGCATCGTCCAATAATGCTGCAACCGCAGCTTCTTGCGCTAAATTATTGACATTAAAAGGCTGTCTTACTCGATTCATAAATTGAATAATTTCAGGGTTGGATGCCCCAAAACCCACTCTCAATCCGGCCAAACCATAAGCTTTTGAAAAAGTTCTTGAGATAATTAAATTTGGAAATTCATTAAGCCATGTAAAGCTCACTGATTTATCATCACCGTCTAGATACTCATCGTAAGCTTCGTCTAAAACCACAATGATATGCTGAGGAATTTTAACTAAAAACGATTTAAGTTCATTTTTAGAAATAAGTGTTCCTGTCGGATTATTAGGGTTCGCAATAAAAATCATCTTCGTTTTTGAAGTGATCGCATCGAATATTTTTGAAAGATCGTGCGAGAAATTATAAGCCGGGACCTTAACTCCTATAGCCCCCATAGCTTGGGTTACAAGACTATAAACAGCAAAAGCATGTTGTGAAAAAATTACTTCATCGCCCACTTTTAAAAATGTGCGCGCAGTTAACTCTAAAATATCGTTTGATCCATTTCCAAAAATTAAACCATCGGGATTTAAATTAAATTTAAGACTAATAGCACTTTTTAATTTAAATGCATTGCCATCAGGATAGCGATAAATCTCATCAATAGATTTTAAAATCACTGCACGCGCTTTTGGGCTCATACCCAAAGGATTTTCATTGGAAGCTAACTTCACAATGGATGATTCTTCTAGGTTGTATTCCCTAGCAAGTTCAGAGATAGGTTTACCCCCTTGGTAAGGGGCAATATCACAAATATACTTTGGAATGAGAGATTGAATAGACATAATCAAATATTAAAAAAAAGTCTTAAGTGGCATGCTAGCGCATAAATCCATTAAGTCAAATTAGATTGCGGATAAGATCCTAAGACTTTTAAGAATGAAGCTTTAGATTCGATTTCTTTGAGTGATAGCGCGACTTTTTTGTCCGTCATATGCCCTTCCACATCAATAAAAAAAACATATTCCCATAAGCCAGTTTTGGATGGGCGAGATTCAAGTTTAGTCATGCTTACTTTATTCTTTGCAAAAGGTTCAATCATCGATGCAATAGCACCAGGCTGATTTTTTGCGGCTACAATAATAGATGTCTTATCTAAGCCAGAAGGTTTAACTTCGTGATTAGAAATTACTAGGAATCGGGTTGAGTTTTTTGGATCATCTTCGATGTTTTCATTTAACACAGGAGTGTTGAATAAAGCTGCAGCACGGATACTCGCAATAGCAGCGGCACCCTTTTCTTTAGATGCTATCTTGGCAGCTTCAGCA
>JBEEPP010000027.1:0-7515 GCA_041191045.1 Pseudomonadota bacterium | reverse complement strand
ATATTCTCCAGCAATCGATGCTGTGACTTTAGTAATACGCTCATCCATTTTTTTAGCAAAATTTTCTATTTTTTCTAGCATTTTAATTTTAGTTTCAGCAGGGACTGCCGAAAGCGGGTCTTGAGTGCTATATAAATTAGATATGATTCTTGGATGATCAAGTTTATGACTTTGATTTAAATTTTTTGAAGCAATAGCTTTAGCAATATTTGATGAAGACAAGAGTGCTTCAATTGAAATGTCATCAGAATATGCAAAAGCAGATTTGTCTTTGTTAACAGCCCTAACACCTACACCTTGATCAATTGAGAAGCTACCAGATTTAACTTGTCCTTCTTCAAGCCCCCAATATTCATTTTTTGTGTATTGAAAATAAAGGTCTGCATAATCAACACCATGTGACATCATACTATTGAGTATTTTATTTAGATCATTTATGTCAATTCCGGACTGCGCGAGAAGCAAGTTTTTTGCATGAGCAATTTTATGTTCCATAAGAGATATTATTTAAGAATTCGATGTTTAAGAGCAGGTAAAGATTTACGAACAGATTTAATATATTCTCTATTTAAAAATCCAGTAATTACTCCAGAACCTCGGCTGAGACGATCAAGAACAACCCCCCACGGATCAACGATCATTGAGTTCCCGTGAGTTTCTCTTCCTGACAAGTGATAGCCGCCTTGGGCAGGGGCCAATACGTAACATTGATTCTCAATCGCTCTTGCACGAATCAATATCTCCCAATGTGCTTTTCCTGTTGTTTCTGTAAAAGCAGATGGAATGACCAGAAGATCAATATCTTTCATGGCTCTAAATAACTCTGGAAATCTAAGATCGTAACAAATTGCAATACCGATTTTTCCAAATGGAGAATCGACTACTACAGTATCGGAACCCGCCTCAATTAATTTATCTTCACGGTAGTATTCATCACCCATATCAAATCCAAAAAGATGTATTTTGTCGTAGCGGTGAATTAAATTACCTTTGTCGTCATAAACAAGACAACTGTTCCTTATTTTATTTTTATCTTTTGATACCAAGGGAATAGATCCCCCAATAATCCATACTTTATTTTTCTTAGCTTGTTTTGATAAAAAAGACTGAACAAGACCTTGTTCGGGCTTCTCTTTTGCTTTCAGTTTCTCTGAATCTTTAGAGGACATAATAGAAAAGTATTCAGGAAGCGCTATGAGTTTAGCGCCTTGGTTTGCGGCAATAGTAATTAAATTTTCAGCTTCATTAAGATTTGATTTGATATCTGGTCCAGATGCCATTTGAATCCCGGCAATCTTTATAAAATCTTTATTTACTAGCTTAGCCTTCGTTGTTTTTATTTTAGATTTAATTGCCATTATTATTTTTTATCATTTAATAAGTTTTTAGTATTATCTATTGTGGTCTTGATTTTATCAGATGGAGAGTTATTCACTTCTTCTGGCTTTTCCCATGTACCAATAATTCGATATTCGGAAGTAAGAACTTTATTGAGAGGGTCTTTCAGTATTTTTTGTGCAACGAAAGCAACAGCACCCGCTAATGGACCTCCAGCAAGCGCTGCAATTGATAAACTATCGCTAATATGAGGGGTTACTTTTACATTTAAATCTTGTGTTTCTTTGATGATATTGGTTTCACCTGACATAAATACTTCTGCAGCAGGGCCATTCATCCTAAAATTTGTTGTCTTCATGATGCCATTATTCATTCTTATTGAGGCATTGATTGAGTCAAATACGAAACCGCTACCAAATAAATCCCTAAAGTCTAAGCTAAGTCGTCTTGGCAAACTTTGTAGAGTGATAAGTCCAAAAAGACGACCTACACCTGGCTCTACTTTTAAAATTGTACCTTTATGAATATCAATAGTGAAAGAGCCATCAATTTTAGTTTTATCAAAATTGATAGGACTTCCAATCCATTTAAACTGGCCAGTAATTTCTGCATCACCATCTTTAATGAAATGGTCGTACCCCATATAGTCGAGAGCATTACCAAGATTGCTAATCTTCCAATTGAAATTAATGTTTGATTTTGAATTTTTATTCCAATCGAGCCACTCACCATCCGCCTGGAAAACACTTGTATCATTTGCAACTTTGAATTTTTGAATAGTAATGTTTTGTTTTGAACTATTGGAAATAAGTTCTACTTTGCCTATTTTTTTACCATCCATCTCAAGTGCTTCAATTTTGATATCTAAATTAGGCACTTTTTGGTTGTTAGAAGTCTGAGATGAGGAAATCTTTTTAATTTCGTGCGGAAGTTTGAGTCCGTTTAAACGGGCAAACAATTTATTCTCTTTTTCCGCCCATAAAAGACTGCCTGATGTTTCGCCCGAGCTTACTTTAAATTTTGTGCTACCGTTGGCTGGGGCTATCTCTATTTTGATATTGTTAAATCTTCTGTCAAATAGATCAGCACTCATTAGGACTATATCTGCCTTATCTATCTTAAAATTATGATGGCTATTTTCTCCACTATACACACTAATAAAGTCATCCAAATTAGCGTATGGAAGATTAGCTTTAAGATAAAGCCCCTTTTGCATATTTGTTTGAATATCTGAATTAATAGCAATAAAGCCTTTCTCAATAGTCATAAGATTATTTTTTTCAGAGCGCAATATTTTTGCGCTTACAATATTGCTGTATTTAAATTCAATCTCATCATTTTTTTGGCTATTCTGTTTTTTGCTAAAATAGAATTTCTCTTCTTTATCTCTTGGTTTATTAAATGGGGCAGGGTAGCCCATTTCAATACCTTTTAGATTTGACGAAATTTGTATATTAAGTAAAGGCTTTTTGTATTCTACTAAACCTTCCCAATCGGCTGAGCCACTAAATTTTGTAAAACTTTTACCTAATTTTTCTTCAATACCTTTATCAGTAAATTTACCATTTAATCTAATCTTAATAGCTTTACTTGGATCGGCAGTAAGCGAAATATTCGTATTACCTCCAAACATCGTACCATTAAGATTTTCAGTGTTAACATTGTGCTCATCAAATGTGACGCTACCATTAATTTTTTCTATATTAGGAATGCCGATCGATGAGTTACTTAGAGTACTATTTAAAAATTGATATTGACCTTTAAAGGTAGTGGCATCTACATTGTCCATAGGTATCTGAATATTTACCATCAACTTGCCATCACCTGATCCTATAGCTTCATCAAAAAAATGTTGGGCTGATTCCTTTACAGGGCTGTTATTAATAAATTTAATTGCTTCACGTGTAGGACTATTTAGAGTTCCTTGAATATTAAGCATGGGATGTTCAATTGCCATTGCGGGAATTGTTGTTTTAAGATCTTTAATTGTATTTCCTAAAATTTGACCTTTCTTACTAGCCAACTCAAAAGTGCCGGCATTTACTGAGGCATTAAAATCGAATTTTTCGATTACAGGCCAACCTGCGCCATATTCAATTAAAGTATTTTTCCCTGTTGTTGTAACTATAAATGTACCCTTGTTAGGATCAGGTCGATTATTAGCATCAACAAATGGAAAATCCGCTGTCGACCCTTTTATAGTGACCAATGTATTTTCTAGATTTCCTTCAAGAAGAGAAGTGTCTAGCCAATGAAGGCCTTCTGCGCTAATTGTTCTTGGGTAATAAGTTTTTGCATGTTTAAAATCGATAAAAGGAATTGAAGCTTGTATGTCTAGATAAGTTACTTTTTGAGCGTCAAATTTAATACTTCCATTTATTGAGCCATTAATAAATGGATTATTAAAACTAATATTTTTAAACATTAAATAACTTTCTGTCCACTTTAAGTCGCCATGTAAGTCACTAAATTTAAGTTGCTCTCTAAATAACTTATTATAAGAAAGCGAAACATCTGCTGATTTAAATTTCAAAGAGCCGCTTTTATTTGACAGATGAATAGAGCCTGAAAGATTTTCGAAGCCCGGCAAGTCCTCAAATGATTTTAAGCTTAATTTGTCAAACTGAGCCTTGAGACTTAATTCAGTTTTTTTATTCTCTGTCCATTTAAGATCTACATTAGTTAATATTCCTGCAGGCTGAATTACATTAATTTTATTTTTCACATCATCAAAGTAAGGAATAGTTTGTAATATTTCATTTGCTGCCTCAAGCTGAATTTTATTTACATTCAGAGAGAATGCGGTAGGTTTATTTGTTTCAGATGAAATACTAATAGAGCTATCAGCATCTTCGATATTAATGCCGTTATTAGTCAGTAAGTAAATATTTTTAAATGCAAGTTGATAATCTTTTTCATTAGAAAGCCATATAATATCCCCAGAAAAATTCTTCAAATTTAACTCGTTTTTGTATGCTTGATTCAATTCAGTTTTAAAACTTGTGAGCTTAATTGATGATTTAATTTTTGTAATTGCAGCATTAGTGATGCTCGCAGTTAGGTTTATATCGCCAGTACCTGCATTAATTTTGATAGGATAATTAATCCAGGGCATGTAAGCTGCAAGATTGATATTGCTGGCTTTAATTTTAACTTCGGAGTCCCATGAATTTATATCTTCAATTTTTTTAGCATAAATATTTCCGTTAATATAAATAAATTGATTGTCGCTATTACTGATTCTAAAATGCAGAGCAAATTCGTGTTTGCCAATGAGTTCGATAATAAATGGTGTTTTATAGCTAAAATTTAAATCTTTTAATGTGAGCGCAGGCGCTTGTCTGTATTCGTCATGCCAATCAATTTCGCCTTGCTTGATTACCACCTTTTTTTGATTGAGAAGCCAATTCGTTAATTTATTATTAGCGGGCCCATCGATAAGTATGCCACCAATGAAAATTTTGTTATTAACGTCTCTCTTAATAAGAAGTTTGGGAGTTTGCAACCTGATTTCTGAAAGCGTTGGTTTTAAATAAAACGGACTTAACCATGAGAAGTCGATACTAATTTCTTTAAGTGTAAGAGCGATTTTATTTTCACTGTCATAAAATAAAACTTCTTGTAAAGCAATTTCTGGATTAAGAAAATCCCATCGACCTTCAAGCGAATTTATTTTAATCGTTTGACCAGTTGATTGAGATACAAGGACTTCAATTTTTGATTTGTAGTTATTTAAATTGGGTTTGATGTAAAACTGAAATGCAAAGCTTGAGATAGCGATAAAAAGTGTATAGGTAATGGCAAGTACAAAACCAATTTTTTTAATATAAGGTAGTAATTTTTGCTTCATGGGTCTTTCTTAAACTTAAACCGCTTAAGCTATTTTACTTTAAATTATTGAATTGTTTGTTTTAGTTGCTCAAGAATAGATGGGTTATCTAGAGTTGATATGTCAGATGTAATTTCTTCGCCTTTTGCAAGAGAGCGCAAAAGTCTACGCATAATTTTGCCTGAACGCGTCTTAGGTAAATTGTCACCAAATCTAATATCTTCAGGTTTGGCAATAGGGCCTATTTCTTTACCAACCCACTCTCTGAGTTGATTTACTATTGCTTTGGCTTCATCTCCTTCTGGTCTTTTGCCTTTAAGCACTACATAAGCTACGATAGATTCGCCTTTAATTTCATGGGGTTTTCCTACGACCGCAGCTTCAGCCACAAGCGGATTTGACACCAATGAAGATTCAATTTCCATCGTACCAAGTCTGTGACCTGAGACACTTAATACATCGTCGATACGACCCATGATAGTAAAGTAGCCAGTCGTTTTATCTCTAATTGCTCCGTCACCTGCTAAATATACTTTTCCCCCAAGCTCTTCTGGGTAGTAGCTTTTTTTATATCGCTCAGGATCTCCCCAAATGGTCCGAATCATTGAAGGCCAAGGTTTTTTAATTACCAATAGCCCTCCTGTACCCCATGGTACTTCATGTCCTGATTCATCAACAATTGCTGCATCAATTCCTGGGAAGGGAAGGGTGCAAGAGCCAGGAACTAATGGTGTGGCACCCGGCAATGGTGTTATGACATGACCCCCTGTTTCTGTTTGCCAAAATGTATCTACGATTGGGCATTGATGATGCCCAATTTTTTCGTAATACCACATCCATGCTTCAGGATTTATAGGCTCGCCTACAGAACCTAGAAGACGAAGGCTCGATAAATTATAAGTATCAGGATTAGATTCTTTATTTGATTCTGAAGCTTTAATAAGAGATCTAATAGCAGTGGGCGCAGTATAAAAAATACTGACATGATGCTTTTCTATCATCTGCCAGAAGCGGCCTGCATGAGGAAAAGTGGGAATTCCTTCGTAAATAAGTTGAGTAGCCCCCATAGCAAGAGGCCCATAAGCAACGTAGGTGTGTCCTGTTATCCATCCCACATCAGCCGTGCACCAGTAAACATCATCTCCTTTAATATCAAAAGTCCATCGCATTGTATTCATGGCATGAAGGAGATAGCCTGCAGAAGAATGTTGAACGCCCTTAGGTGTGCCAGTCGAACCCGAGGTATAAAGTAAAAAAAGAGGATGTTCAGCATTCACATATATCGGATCACAATCTTTAGATTTATTCTTAATGAGGTCGTGCCACCAAACTTCTTTAGTTTTTAATTCGATCGCATCATTTGATTTTTTAAGTACCACATTACCAATGACTGACTCACAACCACCCAAAATAAATGCTTCATCTACTGCAGCTTTGAGAGGAAGTATTTTTCCTCCTCGAAATTGAACATCAGCCGTGATAACAAGTTTAGCTTGCGCATCTTTGATGCGCTCTTGAATGCTTTTTGCTGAAAAACCTCCAAATACAACAGAGTGTGTTAATCCAATTCTGGCACAAGCAAGCATTGCTACAACTGCTTCAATGCCCATGGGCAGGTAAATAATAACCCTATCACCCAGATTTAGATTGAATGTTTTAAGGCCATTTGCAAATTGACATACTTTTTCATAAAGCTCTTTATAAGTGACATTAGTAACATCACCATTATCAGCTTCAAAAATAATTGCAATTTTATTTGGTTGACTACTTAAGTGCTTATCAAGACAGTTATATGAAACATTTAATTCCCCATCTTCAAACCATTTGTAAAAAGGGGCATTCGAATCGTTGAGAGTTTTAGTGAAAGGTTTTTTCCAGACAATCAGCTCACGAGCTAAATTAGCCCAAAATTCCTCATAATTTTTGTTTGCTGCAGTGCATAATTTTTCATAAGCCACCATACCGGAAACATTGGCACTACTAACAAATGATTGATCCGGGTGAAATGTTCTGTGTTCACTTAAGACTGACTCGATACCCATACGTTTTAACTGAAATCCAATTTAAAAAAGTAAATCTATTATTAGTAGTAATTTATTTTATGTAAAGCAAAAAAATGTGCTTCAATTATTTTCATTATTTAACGCTTGTGATCAAGGCTTTATGTGTGGTAAAAGTCTTTTCATTATAATGTTTAAAACCGAGACATCATGAATTTAAGGCTTAGATTAAATCTTTTGATTACGGTACTTTTGCTGGTCTTTTTTATTTCAATGGGTTATACCATCATGAAAGGGTCTAAAGAGTCCATTCAAGAGGGGGTAGAGTCGGCTAATAGAGTGACACTG
>JBEEPP010000026.1:0-7571 GCA_041191045.1 Pseudomonadota bacterium | reverse complement strand
TAGATTTATTTAAGCATCTTATATTGCCTGTTTCTATTTCATGTTTAGGCGGACTCGCAAGCATCTCTCTTTACGTGAGAAATGGAATGCTAGATGTCCTTCAGCAAGATTTTATTACCACAGCACGAGCCAAAGGCTTATCGGAAAATAAGGTTATTTATAGACATGCTCTAAGAAATACACTACTACCGCTTATTACTATTATAGGCTTATCTATTCCAGGTTTGATTGGGGGCTCTGTAATTGGAGAGTCTATTTTTGCAATTTCTGGCATGGGTAAATTATTTTTTGATGCTGTATTAATGAGAGATTTTCCTGTGGTGATGGGAATTCTTACGATTGGATCGGTTTTAACGTTATTTGGGAATTTAATCGCAGATATTGGTTATGCCTGGGCAGACCCAAGAATTAGACGAGGCATTTCAAATTGAAAAAAATCATACAAAATCCATTAGCGTTAGGTGGACTCATTATTATTGTTGCCGTGCTTTTTATAGCGATTTTCGCCCCATGGTTATCACCTTACGATCCTAATTTCATTGATATTCATTCTATTCTTTTACCGCCCTCTTTCTCACATTTAATGGGCACTGATGGATTGGGAAGAGATGTTTTTTCGCGTATGCTTTATGGATCGAGAATTTCACTTCTAGTAGGTTTTGTCGCGGTAGGTATTGCTACTTTAATTGGTACATTTTTAGGTGCTATTGCTGGATTTTATCGTGGTTATATCGATTCAATTATCATGCGCTTTGTAGATATCATGTTATCAATCCCTACTTTTTTTCTTATTCTTGCAGTGATTGCTTTTTTAACACCATCTATTTGGAATATTATGATTGTTATTGGGTTAACTTCCTGGATGGGTGTGACGCGTCTTGTTCGCGCAGAATTTTTAAGTCTTAGAAATCGAGAGTATATATTAGCAGCGGAAGCGATGGGTGCTTCAGATTTCAGACTTATCTCTAAACATCTTCTTCCAAACAGCTTAACACCTATCATCGTAAGTTCTGTTTTAGGCATCGCAAGTGCAGTTTTAACTGAATCCGGATTAAGTTTTCTTGGGCTTGGAGTTCAAGCGCCGCAATCATCTTGGGGAAATATTCTAACAGATGGCAAGGAATACATTCAGTTTGCATGGTGGCTATCATTATTTCCAGGGCTCGCTATTTTGATTACAGTCCTAGGTTATAATTTACTCGGTGAAGGATTAAGAGATTTGCTTGATCCGAAAAATAAGAATCAAAAAAAATAAAGGGATACAACATGGGTTTTTTGATAGGTAAACGCGTTTTAATTCTTGGTTTATTAAGCGACCGTTCTATTGCATATGGTATTGCTTCAGCCATGAAAAGAGAAGGAGCTGAATTAGCTTTCACCTATCAAATGGAAAAACACGATGAGCGCGTTAAAAAACTTGCTCAAGATTTTAATTCAAACATTGTATTACCCTGCGATGTTTCAAGTGACGAGCAAATTGATAACTTATTTCCTCTTTTAAAAAAACATTGGGATAAATTAGATGTTATCGTGCATTCATTGGCCTTTGTAACAAAAGAAGCATTAAAAGGTGATTTCGTTGAAGCAACAACTCGTGAAAATTTCAGAATAGCTCATGATATAAGTTCTTATAGCTTTACAGCATTAGCAAAAGCAGCATTGCCAATGCTTAGTGAGCATGCGAGTTTACTTACATTAAGTTACTTAGGTGCTGAAAGAACGATGCCTAATTATAATGTTATGGGGCTTGCTAAAGCGAGTTTAGAAGCAAACGTGAGGTATATGGCTCAAAGTCTAGGGCCAAAGGGCATTAGAGTAAATGCAGTATCTGCAGGGCCAATTAAAACACTTGCAGCATCAGGTATCGCTGACTTTGATCGCATGATTGGCTTTAATGAAAAACATGCCGCCTTGAGGCGCAACGTTACGGTTGATGAAGTTGGAAATGCAGCAGCTTTTTTATGTAGCGATCTTGCATCAGGCATTACAGGTGAAATTACCTACGTGGATGGCGGTATGAATATTACTGCTGCAGGCTCAATCGACTAGTTCTTTTGTGAAGTTTCAAAGAACTTTTGATTGACCGATACACTCGCCTTCGCTTTTAAACCTTTCAAATAAGCACTTAAATATTCAGCAGATAATGCTTCTGAGTAGTCTGATGCAAATGCTTGTTTATTTTCTTCATTGCTATCGTTTGGAAATGACACCTTATTAACTTTAACAATAACATACCCATTATTACCATCTATAAAACCGCTATAACTGGGCAGCTTATCAGTAGGCATTTTATATGCATGATTAACGACAGCATCACTTAAGCCTTTAGTATTTTTTCGATCAACTAATGTTGCTGGCTGCCAATCGATCTTACGTGAAGCGTCAGTGAGAGACTTTAAGGCTACCTCCCCTTCGCTAGCAACCATTTTCTTTGCAGATTCAAATTTTAAATAATCTTCAATATTTTTTCTAACATCAGCAAATGGCTTTGTAGATTGTGCTTTGTAATCTACAACACGAGCAGAAATTAAGTTATTAGGAGTTACTTCAATTGCTTCAGTATTTCGATGGTTCTTAATAGATTCATTTGAATATAAAGCACTCATCAATGCTTCATTTTTGAAAAATTTATCTGAATCATTACGACTAATCCAATCAGTTTTTTGAATGGGTAGATTAAATCTTTTTGATACTGCATCGAGGCTAGATGATTGCTCATAAACTTTATTGCTAAATTCTTCGGCAAGAGCTGCAAATTTTTCTTGTCCTTTTTGATAGATTAGTTCAGCTTTAATTTGTGGTCTCATTGCATCAAATCCGCCGCCTTCACCAATAATCTTAGTAAGTTTTATAATGTGATAACCAAAATCGGATTCAACAATATTGCTAATCTCATTAACTTTCATTGAGAAAACTGCATCATCAAAAGGTTTAACCATCATTCCGCGACCAAAAGATCCCAAGTCACCACCTTTTTTAGCAGATTCTGGATCTTGAGAGTATTTTTTTGCTAACTCTTCAAATTGTTTAGGATTTTTTCGAATCTGATTCAAAACATCTTCAGCTTTTGCCTTTGCTTTTGCTTTTTCTGCAGGAGGGGCATTTTTAGATGCAGCAATCAAAATATGGCTCGCTTCTCTTTGCTGTTGGTTTTGATATTTATCAGCATTTGCTTTAAAAAAAGATTTTATTTCGTCTTCTGTCACATTGATAGTTGGAAGAATGTTTGCTAATGAAAATACAACAAACTCAGCTTTTACTTGTTCTGGCGCTATAAATTTAGATTTATTTTGATCGTAAAAAGCTTGCATATCTTTTTCAGCAATATTTGCCTTTGTCATATATTCTTTAGTTTTAAATTCAGCGATGCTTATTTCTCTTTGTTGAGATGTTGCTTTTAAAGTTTCTGCTAAATTATTTGGTGGAATGAATGTAAGTTTTTGAAGGCCATCACGCACTTGCTGGATAAGCAAATCATTTCTAATGCTCTCTTCAAATTTTTTAGGTGTAAGCTGATTGTTTTGCAATACTTTATCGTAAATCTCTTGTGAAAATTTTCCATCTTTTTGAAACTCAGGCATACCAATGATGTATTGGCTTAATTGTTGGTCAGTGATTTTAAATTTAGATTTTTTAATATCATTATTAAGCAGTTGTTTCGTGATAAGGCCGTCGATTATCGACTCTTTAAATTCAAATGAATCGAACATTGCGGGATCAACTTTTTTACCCTCACTCATGATGCGATTACGCACATTTTCAATTGCGCGATTATATTCTGGCAGGGCAATTTTATAGCCATTAACTTTTGCAATACTTAGATTATTACCAGCTTGATTTAGATAAGAGTCAATTCCAAATAATGCAAAAGGAACTAGAATGAGCGCTAAAATAATTTTTGCAGCTTTAGTTTGTGCGTAACTTCTAAATTTTTCTAACATTGAATTTATCCTAATATCATTTAAGCTGTTTGATAAAAAAATCTACCAAAAAGTTCTTACTGAGTGAATAAAAAGGCGAATCTTTGGATTCGCCTTAATAATGTTGGCGGAGTGGACGGGACTCGAACCCGCGACCCCCGGCGTGACAGGCCGGTATTCTAACCAACTGAACTACCACTCCAAAACTTGTTACTAAAATTGGTGGGTGCTGACGGGGTCGAACCGCCGACATTCGCCTTGTAAGGGCGACGCTCTACCAACTGAGCTAAGCACCCATGCACACTCATTAGTAAGGCCGCTATTTTACAACATAGTCCTTACCAACGCTAGGTTTACGCTAATGTGTGATGCTTTTTATAATATTAGGGATTTTTTTATGGGGTACAGGCACAGATTTTTGGTCCTTAGCAGCTGCACTCTTAGGCATTTTAGTCAAAGTAAGCTCTAAAACTTCATCAATCCAACGAACAGGATGAATTTCCAAGGCATTTTTAACTTCATCAGAAATTTCAGTCAAATCCTTTACATTTTGCTCCGGAATCAGGACGGTTTTAATACCGCCTCTATGAGCTGCAAGAAGCTTTTCTTTAAGCCCGCCAATCGGCAAAACTTCACCCCTTAATGTTATTTCTCCTGTCATAGCAACATCAGCCCTGACTGAAATATTAGTTAAAGCAGAAACAATCGCGGAGGTAATGCCTATACCAGCGCTTGGGCCGTCTTTAGGCGTAGCGCCTTCGGGTAAGTGGATATGAATATCGTTTTTTTCATAGAAATTCTCGGCGATGCCTAATTTCTTAGCTCGGCTTCTTACAACACTCATCGCGGCATGAATAGACTCCTGCATGACGTCGCCTAATTTGCCTGTAATGATTGTTTTTCCTTTGCCTGGCAAAACAACAGCTTCAATTGTCAATAATTCACCCCCGACTTGAGTCCAAGCCAGCCCTGTAACTTGTCCTATTTGATTCTTTTTGGAGGCAAGTCCAATATCAAATACTTTCACCCCGAGATATGATTCAAGATTTTTGCTATTCACAATGACTTTTTTAAGTGACTTTTTGCTAAGCAATTCTTTCACAGCTTTTCTGCAAATTTTAGCGATTTCTTGCTCAAGTTTTCTAACACCAGCTTCTCTCGAATAATATTGAATAATTTCCCTGACCACTTTAGCGGTAATACTCATCTCAGATTTTTTTAAGCCGTGCATCTTGAGCTGTTTGGGAAGTAAATACTGCATCGCTATATTAAGCTTTTCAGCCTCTGTATAACCAGATAAGCGAATAATCTCCATACGATCCAAAAGTGGTTCGGGGATATTCATTGAGTTGGCAGTCGCCACAAACATCACATCAGACAAATCATATTCAACTTCAACATAATGGTCTGTAAAAGTATGATTTTGTTCAGGGTCTAAAACCTCTAAAAGTGCTGAAGCCGGATCACCTCGGTAGTCTTGGCCCATTTTATCAACTTCATCTAGCAAAAATAATGGGTTGGTAACTCCTACCTTACTCATACTTTGTAAAACTTTACCTGGCATGGAGCCAATATAAGTTCTTCGATGTCCACGAATTTCAGACTCATCTCGCACTCCACCGAGAGCCATACGAATAAATTTGCGGTTAACAGCTTTTGCAATACTTTGACCTAAAGAAGTTTTGCCTACGCCTGGAGGCCCCACCAAACATAAAATAGGTGCTTTTAATTTATCAACTCTTTGTTGAACTGCCAAATACTCAATAATACGTTCCTTAACTTTTTCAAGGCCATAATGGTCTTCATCTAGAATCTTCTCCGCAAGGGCTAATTCACGACTAATTTTAGTTTTTTTCTGCCATGGCAAACCAATCAATGTATCAATGTAATTTCTTACTACCGAAGCTTCTGCAGACATAGGCGACATCATTTTTAATTTTTTAAACTCAGATGTAGCTTTATCAAGAGCCTCTTTTGACATACCTGCTTCTTGAATTCGTTTTTCAAGTTCATCTAAATCGGCACCCTCATCCTGTTCACCCAGCTCTTTCTGGATGGCTTTAACTTGTTCGTTGAGGTAATACTCTCTTTGACTTTTTTCCATCTGTCGCTTAACACGACCACGAATTCTTTTTTCTACCTGAAGAATATCAATTTCAGATTCCATAATCTTTAAAAGATGATCCAAACGATTTTTAATTTTTAATGTTTCTAAAATCATTTGCTTCTCTTCTAGTTTTAAAGTTAGATGCGCTGCAATCATATCTGCTAATCTGCCAGGATCAGTAATGGCAGCAAGAGACGTTAAAATCTCAGGAGGAATTTTTTTGTTTAATTTAACGTATTGATCAAACTGCGAGAATACTGTTCTCATTAATGCTAATGATTCTTTATCTTTGGGTTCAGGAATGTTGATTACGTCAAAACGTGCCACAAAACAAGCTTCCTGATCAATCACTTCTTTAATTTTTACACGGCTTAGACCTTCAACTAAAACTTTAACGGTACCATCAGGTAATTTCAGCATTTGAAGGATAGATGCGACAGTCCCATATTCATAAAGGTCTTTTGCATCAGGCTCATCTTTACTTGCAGACTTTTGTGCGACTAAAATTATTTTCTTATCTTTGTCAGAAGCTATTTCCAATGCTTTTACAGATTTTGCTCGGCCGACAAAAAGAGGAATCACAAGATGAGGATAAACAACAACATCCCTGAGCGGGAGCAAGGGCATGAAATCTTGTTGTGAGCTTGTAATTTTAAATTCTTGAGCCATTGGATGCTTTCATAAGCGTTAATTAAATTTCAATATTGGGTCAGTTTATAATATTTCAAGGCCATGCTGACCAATAGCGAAGCTTATTTTTTTCCTGAAACTTGTTTCTTTTCTGAGAGTAAAAGTATAGGTTTATTCGATTCTTCAATCACACCATCATCAATGACAACTTTTTCAAGATTTTTAATAGAGGGTAATTCGTACATTGTGTCTAATAAGACATGTTCCATAATTGAACGAAGACCTCGAGCGCCCGTCTTTCTCTCAAGAGCTTTTTTTGCAATTAGTCTTAAAGCTGAAGGTCTAAATTCGAGAGACACATCTTCCATAGCAAAAAGTTTTATATACTGTTTAGTAAGAGCATTTTTTGGCTCAGTAAGTATTTGAACAAGGACATCCTCACTCAAAGACTCAAGAGTCGCAACCACAGGGAGCCTTCCTATAAACTCAGGTATTAAACCAAATTTAATCAAATCTTCTGGCTCAACATCTTTAATAACATCACCAATTACTTTAGCATCTGCCTTGCTATTTACTTCAGCACCAAAACCAATTCCACCTTTTTCAGATCTTTGTTTAATAATTTTCTCGAGGCCATCGAACGCACCGCCACAAATAAATAATATATTTGTTGTATCGAGCTGAACAAATTCTTGATTTGGATGTTTGCGACCGCCCTGAGGAGGAACTGAAGCCACAGTACCTTCAATAAGTTTTAAAAGCGCTTGCTGAACGCCTTCACCTGAGACATCTCTTGTAATTGAAGGGTTTTCAGATTTTCTTGAAATCTTATCAACTTCATCAATGTATACAATGCCTCTTTGGGCTTTTTCAATATCGTAATCACATTTTTGCAGTAATTTTTGCATAATGTT
>JBEEPP010000025.1:0-7848 GCA_041191045.1 Pseudomonadota bacterium | reverse complement strand
TATAGATAGGGCTCAGGTATCGTCTTCTGAAAAGACGGTCGCTGCATAAGCAATTCATAAAGATGATGTAAATTTAAATATTCTTTTTCAAAGTCAATTTCAGGGTATCTCAATTTGACGTATCCCATAGCACATCCAACTGCTATATCAGCGTACGAAAATTTATTCTCCAAGTAATATTTTTTGCCTTCCATTTCGCGATTCAGCCATTCCAAACTTAGTTTTATTTTTTTTATTTGCTTTTCAAAAAGATCAGCATTTTGTTGCGAAAGGGGCTTACGTTTTTCCAACATAATTGCTACAGCGGCATCGCATAATCCATCCGCTATCGCTTCCCATCTTTTGACTAATATTTTTTTATCAAAATCGCTCGGTATTAAATAAGGCAGATCACTCTTATAGTCAATATATTCAGCTATTACAGGTGAATCAAAAAAAGATACATCGTTTGCAATTAATGTAGGAACTTTTGCCAAAGGATTATATTGATGAATGGTACAATTTTTATCTGCAAGTACAACCTTCTCTAAATCGACCAGGGCTTTTTTCTCGCTAATCAGAACTCTTATCTTTCTTGCGTATGGGCTATTATTTGAATAAAAAAGCTTCATGTATCTCTCAATTTAAAAAAACTAAATTTATTATAATTTGATAAGCTATTAGATTATGCATAGATCAAAAATAAATAAAAAAAATTTAATAGAAGTCATACAAAAAAATATCGCTATAGCGCTTCAAGAAGATATAGGCAATATCGATTTATCTAGTGAACTCATTGAAGAAAAATCTTCTGCAAAAGCATATGTTAAATCTAAAGATTCGGCTGTGATTTCTGGCATTCCTTGGTTTAATGCTGCCTTCTTAATGCTGGACCCAAAGATCAAAATAAAGTGGTTTATTAAAGAAGGTGCGATTGTGAAAAAAAATCAAAGGCTTTGTGAGATTTATGGCAAAACAAAGCCTATTCTTAGCGGTGAAAGAGTAGCACTTAATTTCCTGCAAACCTTGTCTGCAACTTCTACAATCACCCATCAATATGTCCAGGCTATAAAAAATACCCATGCAAAAATATTTGATACACGAAAAACAATACCGGGATTAAGAATTGCACAAAAGTATGCTGTCACTATAGGGGGTGGTAATAATCAACGTATGGGGCTCTTTGATCAAATTCTTATTAAAGAAAATCATATTAAATCTTCAAAAAAAATGGATGATTTACTTTCGCTTTCTTTGAAATATGCAAAAAATAAAGACATTCAAATCGAGGTTGAAAATCTTAATCAGTTTGAGAAAGCTATAGAAATAGGTTTTAAAAATATATTGTTAGATAACTTTAGCATTAAAAATCTTAAAAAAGCTGTGCTTCTTAATAAAAAAAGAGCCGTTCTTGAGGCATCTGGAAATATCACACTAAAAAATGTCAAAAAAATTGCACTCACGGGTGTAAATAGAATTTCTCTGGGCTCGCTCACAAAAAATATCAAAGCAATTGATTTATCTATGAAAATAGAGACTTTTAAAAGTCTCTAAACTTGACCAAATACGCTTAAAGCGTTAAGGTTGATGGTTTATAGCTATCTCATTAATTACAATCAAGAATTCTATGAGCTCAAACCACATTTCCGGGGCAGAAATTGTTATTCGTTGCCTTCATGAGGAAAAAGTCAAATTCGTTTTTGGCTATCCTGGAGGCGCCGTTCTTAATATTTACGATGCTGTTTTTCAGCAGAATAAATTTAAGCATGTCTTAGTTCGTCACGAACAAGCTGCGGTTCATGCAGCTGATGCATACTCTAGATCTACTGGAAAAGTGGGAGTTGCACTTGTAACTTCAGGTCCTGGTGCTACCAATGCAGTAACTGGTATAGCTACCGCTTACATGGACTCCATTCCTATGGTGATCATTAGCGGTCAAGTTCCCACTTACGCTATAGGTCAAGATGCATTTCAGGAGTGTGACACGGTTGGTATTACTCGTCCTTGTGTAAAACATAATTTTTTAGTTAAAGATATTAAAGATATTGCATCAACAATGAAAAAAGCATTTTATGTTGCATCAAGCGGCAGGCCTGGCCCTGTTCTCGTTGATATACCAAAAGATATTACAGCCGAAAAATACGAATTTAGTTATCCAAAATCGGTGCATTTAAGATCTTATAACCCTATTGTTAAGGGTCATAGTGGTCAAATTAAAAAAGCGTTATCGCTACTTTTAAATGCGAAAAGACCAATGATCTATTCAGGTGGTGGTGTTGTATTAGGGGATGCGTCTTCACAATTATCCAAATTTGTTCGCACTATTGGATCCCCCATCACAAGCACACTTATGGGTTTAGGTGGCTTTCCAGCAAGCGATAAACAGTTTCTCGGCATGTTAGGTATGCATGGCACTTATGAAGCTAATATGGCGATGCAAGAATGTGATGTATTGCTGGCTGTTGGTGCTCGCTTTGACGATAGGGTAATTGGCAATCCAGAACATTTTTTATCAAAACCAAAAACAATCATTCATATTGATATTGATCCATCATCTATTTCTAAAAGAGTAAAAATCGATATTCCTATTGTAGGCGATGTCGTTTCGGTACTTACTGAACTCAATGATCTCTTATCTAAAGAGAAAATGAAACAAAACTCATATCTTAAATATTGGTTTAAAGATATTGATCAATGGCGATCAATGAATTGTTTAAGCTTTAAAAATGACAAAAAACTTATTAAACCTCAATTTGTTATTCAAACATTACATAAAGTCACAAAGGGTGATGCCTTTATAACTTCCGATGTGGGGCAGCACCAAATGTGGGCAGCGCAATATTATCCATTTGATAAACCCAGAAGATGGATTAATTCGGGCGGGCTTGGAACGATGGGCGTTGGCCTACCTTACGCGATGGGTGCTCAATTAGCACACCCTGATGCACAAGTTGCTTGCGTTACAGGCGAGGCTTCCATACAAATGTGTATTCAAGAATTATCTACATGTAAGCAATTCCATTTGCCTATTAAGATTATTAATCTTAATAATCGTTACATGGGAATGGTAAGACAATGGCAAGAATTTTTTTACGGAAATCGTTATGCGGAGTCCTACATGGAAGCATTACCTGATTTTGTAAAATTAGCCGAATCCTATGGGCATGTTGGAATGAAGATTGAAAAACCTAGCGATGTTGAACCGGCCCTGAAAGAAGCTTTTAGCAATAAACTTAAAGAACGTTTAGTCTTTATGGACTTTATTACCGATCAAAAAGAGAATGTATTTCCAATGGTTCCTAATGGAAAAGGCTTGTCAGAAATGATTACAGCTGAGGATCTATAAATGAGACATATTATTTCTCTTTTGATGGAAAACGAGTCTGGGGCTTTATCAAGAGTGTCAGGACTATTTTCTGCAAGGGGTTATAACATTGAATCTTTAACTGTAGCGCCCACTGAGGACCCTACGCTATCAAGAATGACAATTGTAACTTCTGGTTCGGATGAAATTATTGAACAAATCATTAAGCAGTTAAATAAATTAATTGATGTTGTAAAGGTGTTAGATCTTAATGATGGTCGATTCATTGAACGAGAATTAATGATCGTTAAAGTAAAAGCGAATGCTCAATATCGAGATGAGATGAAAAGGATGTGCGATATTTTTAGAGGCAGAATTATCGATGTTTCTGACAGTTCTTTTACCATTGAGATAACAGGATCATCTAGTAAATTAGATGCTTATATTGAAAGTATTGATAAAGCGGCTATTTTAGAAACAGTGAGAACTGGTGCGTCAGGTATTGGACGCGGTGATAGAATTTTAAAAGTATAAATTAAAACTGAAAGGTTATTATGAAGGTTTACTACGACAAAGATGCTGATTTAAATTTAATTAAAAAATTGAATGTTGCTATTGTAGGTTATGGCTCACAGGGCCATGCTCACGCAGCCAATCTAAAAGAATCAGGCGTCAACGTCACTGTTGCCCTCAGAAAAGGTGGTGCTTCATGGGATAAAGCCAAAAATGCTGGACATAACGTTTTAGAAATCAATGAAGCCGTTAAAAATGCTGACGTCGTTATGCTTTTAATCCCAGATGAAACAATGCCTCAAATTTTTCATCAAGAGGTCGCGCCATTCTTGAAAAAAAATGCAGTGTTAGCTTTCGCACACGGATTTAATATCCACTATAACCAAATTATTCCAAGGGAAGATCTTGATGTCATTATGATTGCGCCAAAAGGCCCTGGCCATACAGTACGCTCAGAGTATCTCAAAGGTGGTGGTGTACCTACATTAATTGCGATTTATCAAAATAAATCTGGTAAAGCTAAAGACATCGCACTGGCATATGCAGCGGCAAATGGAGGCACTAAAGGCGGTGTCATTGAAACAGATTTCCGTGAAGAAACTGAAACTGATTTGTTTGGAGAACAAGCTGTTTTATGTGGCGGTGCAGTTGAGCTCGTTAAAGCAGGCTTTGAAACATTAACTGAAGCAGGTTACGCTCCAGAAATGGCTTATTTCGAATGCTTACATGAACTTAAACTAATTGTAGATTTAATGTATGAAGGTGGTATTGCTAATATGAACTATTCCATCTCAAACAATGCTGAGTATGGTGAATACGTGACTGGCCCAAGAGTGATTGGTAATGAAGCCAAATTAGCAATGAAAGAAGCTTTGAAAAATATTCAAAACGGTGAATATGCAAAACGTTTCATCCTTGAAGGAAAAACAAACTATCCAGAAATGACAGCAAGAAGAAGATTGAATGCTGAACATCCTATTGAAAAAGTCGGCTCACAATTAAGATCAATGATGCCTTGGATTGCTAAAAACAAGCTTGTAGATCAAAGCAAAAACTAGCTTCATGGTAAAAAAAACTTACCCTATAATCGCTAGAGAAGGCTGGCCATTTCTAATAGCATCGATTGCTATATCAGCCTTCGCATTCAATATATGCTCTTTATGGTCGATTCCTCTTTGGATTATCTCATTATTTATTTTGCAATTTTTTAGAGATCCAAAAAGAAATACGCCTTCTAAGAAAAATATTGTGGTATCAGCGGCTGATGGCAAAGTAATTGTAATTGAAAAATGCAAAGACGATTACCTTAATAGACGTGCAATTAAAGTAAGTGTCTTTATGAATGTCTTCAATGTCCACTCGAACAAAAGCCCGGTCAAATCAACCGTTATGAATAAATGGTATTTCCCTGGAAAATTCCTAAATGCGGCCTTATCAAAAGCATCATTAGAGAACGAAAGAT
Source organism: Pseudomonadota bacterium (assembly GCA_041191045.1). Lineage (GTDB taxonomy): Bacteria > Pseudomonadota > Gammaproteobacteria > Burkholderiales > Methylophilaceae > Methylopumilus. The sequence continues at coordinate 2,590 of JBEEPP010000025.1, read as the reverse complement.
GCGCACTTCATCTTAAAACTAAAGAGGGTTTTGATATCACTTGCGTTCAAATTGCAGGCTTAATTGCGAGAAGAATCTTATGCTATGTAAATAAAGGTGAAGTATTGGAGGTTGGTGAAAGATATGGGTTTATAAGATTTGGTTCACGTGTTGATTTATACTTACCTATCAATTCAAAGATAAAAGTTTCTCTGGGCGAAAAAGTTTTTAATGGCGAAACCATTATTGCTGAATTAAAAAAATAAATTAATTGTCTATAAATAAACGAAGCTCATTTAAAGCCAATCTATATACGTCCCTCTTAAATTCAATCACCTCACTAAGAGGCAACCAGTAATCATGCCATCGCCATGCATCAAATTCAGGCTTTTTGGTGTTTCTCAAGAATATATCGGTATCTTGACCCTTCATTCTTAATAGATACCATATTTGTTTTTGCCCTTTGTAAGTACCTCTAAAATCTCTTCGAAGCCATTGCGATGGCACTTCATATTTCAACCAGTCTTTTGTTCGGCCAAGTATTTCTACATGATGCGGCTTTAATCCCACTTCTTCCATAAGCTCTCGATACATAGCCTGTTCTGGCGCCTCGCCCTTTTGAATGCCTCCTTGAGGAAATTGCCAAGCATGTTCTTGTGTGCGCTTTGCCCAAAAAACTTGATTCTCAGCATTACAAATTACAATGCCAACATTGGGCCGATACCCATCTTTATCAATCATAGAAATACCTTAAGATTTACTTCAGTTTTTTTATTGATTTAGTTTAAATAAAAGCCAGAATTAAAGCTAGAATCTATTAAGAAAAAATTGAAAAAACATGACTTTTAAGAATCTTATTTTAGTTATTTTATGTATATCCCTTAGTGGATGTTTCAGCGCACCTATTGCCTATATTACTAATCAAGGCTCGAATACAGTTAGTGTCGTTGACATCAAAAAGAAAAAAATTAGACAAGAAATTTCTGTAGGCAATGGTCCTGTAGGCATTGCTATTTCTTTAAAGCAATCTTATGCCTATATTTCAAATGCCAATGACAGTTCTGTGAGTGTTTTAGATCTTCAACGTAATGAGGTTATTAAGACAATCAAACTTAACGGAACGCCAGTTGGAATTACTAAATCTACCAATGAAGATTATATCTTTGTGAGCGATTGGTTTAATAGCGAGATTTATGTAATCGAAACAAAATCTTTAGTGGTGATTAAAAAAATGACTGTTGGCAAATCACCTTCCGGCATAATCTGTGACACTAAAGGGAAGTATCTTTTTATTTCCAATCGCGACGAAAATACAGTTGAAATATATAACCAATCGGATTTAAATCTTGTTAACAAAATTAAAGTAGGTAAGCATCCATACGGCGTGTTTGTTAACAAAGACTTGCTTTTTGTTGTTAATGTCCTAGATGATTCAATATCTATTGTGAATACCAGTTCATTTGCTACAGAGACTATTAAGGTTGGCGATCATCCTTATGGCGTGGTATCTGATTTAAACAATCATTTTGCCTTTGTTACAAATACTCAAGATGACAATATTAGCGTCATTGATCTTAAATCAAAAAAGGAAGTCAAAAAGATTAAAGTGGGCGGAAATCCAGAAGGTATCGATATTAATGAGCAAAATAATATGCTAATAACTTCTAATTGGAGAAGTGACTCAATTTCAATTATTGACTTAGAAAAACAAGAGTATCTCTATGAAATTAAAACGGGCAAGCAAAGTCGATCTTTTGGTCAATTTATTAAAATTGACTAATGTTATATATAAAAACAATTTATAATTAATAAGTTAATTAATCAATAAAGGCCTTAATTCAAATGAAAAAAATTATTACCAGTATTTTGCTTATTTTTATATCCTTCAATGTATTTGCTCACGGCCCATCGCCTCAAAAAGTTGAAAAGTCAATTACAATCAATGCATCCCCTGATAAAGTTTGGGCAATTGTTAAAGATTTTGGTGCTGTTCAAAAATGGATACCCCTTGTAACTGATAGCAAAGTAGAAAAAAAAGGTGAAGATACAACAAGAATACTTGCATTAAAATCTGGAGGCAAAGTCATTGAGAGACTTAAAGGTATCGATGAAGAAGCCATGAAATTAAAATATGAAATTGTAGAAGGTGCCATACCTGTGGCTGATTACAATTCATTTATTGTTGTAGCAAAAGGCTCAAATCCCAACCAATCGACTGTAACATGGGTTGGTCGTTTTTATAGGGTTTATAAACTCAACCCACCTATTCCAGCTGGTCAAGATGATGAAACAGCAGTAAAAGCTGTGACTGAAATTTATGATGCAGGACTTCCGGCACTTAAGAAATTAGCTGAAACCAAATAATTTAATTTATTTAGAAAAAAGCAGAATTTAATTCTGCTTTTTTTATTTATGATGCCGATTATAATTAATAGTACGACGGCGCCCATAGGAGCAGTGATATTTCTTCATGGCTTGGGTGCTGATGGATTTAACCTTAAAGACATTTTTGCAAGACCACAATTCAACAAAATTCGATTTATCTTACCTCATGCGCCTTATCAGCCAGTAACCATTAATCAAGGCTTTGAAATGAGAGCCTGGTATGATC
>JBEEPP010000024.1:0-7864 GCA_041191045.1 Pseudomonadota bacterium | reverse complement strand
GTCCTGACATTGATGAATCTGCGTATATAGGTGAAAATGCAAAAGAAATCTCCGTAAGACTTGCGCGGGAAAAAGCATTTAAGGTTGCTCCACACTATTCAAATTCTCTTATCATTGGTTCAGATCAAACAGCAGAATGTCAGGATCAAATTATTGAAAAACCTAATACACATGAACTTGCAATAAAACAACTGCAATTATTAAGTGGAAAAGTCGTAACATTTTATACATCTCTTTGTTTATTAAATACTCAAACAAAAAAATTGCAAGAATGTGTCGTTGATTTTGAAGTGAAATACAAAGAATTAAACCTTGAAATAATTAACTCTTATTTATTGAAAGAACAACCATACAATTGTGTAGGAAGCGTTAAATCTGAAGGTCTTGGCATTACTCTCCTTGATTATATAAAAGGTGAAGATCCCACAGCACTCATAGGACTTCCCCTTATAAAATTATCTAATATGCTTCGAAATGAAAGTGTTACATTTTAATGACAGATAAAGAAAAAGGATGCTTATATCTCATTCCAGTTCCAATCGACCAAAGCTCTAAAGAGCCTGTTCTTTTAGAAAAGCATCAAAAAATTGTTGAACATTTAGATTATTTTGTTGTTGAAAATGAAAAAACAGCTCGATTTCATCTGGGCGCACTTAATCTTCACAAGCCTATTCATCAATTACATTTTGAAGTGTTAGATAAATCTTCGACTCAAGAAGAAATTAAAGATTTTTTAGCTCCTCTATTCAGAGGCTCTAATATTGGATTATTGTCCGAATCAGGCAGTCCTGCAGTTGCTGATCCTGGAGCAAAAATGGTTTCTTTAGCACATCAAAACAATATCAAAGTTATACCAATGACCGGTCCATCATCAATTTTATTAGCGCTTATGGCTTCAGGTTTGAATGGACAGCTATTTAAGTTTCACGGCTACCTTCCTTCTGAAAAAAGCGAAAGAATAAAGAAAATAATTTTAATTGAAAATGAATCTAAGAAAAATAATGAAACGCAGATTTTTATTGAAACGCCGTACAGAAATCAGCACGTTTTTAATGATCTTATAGAAACCCTTAAAGAGCAAACTCAACTATGTATAGGATTAGATATAACATCGGAAAATGAATCTATTCTTACAAAAAATATCAGGGATTGGAAAAAAGAAATTGCAATAGATTTAAGGAATAAGCCTTGCGTATTTCTTTTACAAAGCTAAAATTTCTTTGATGGGTGAAAAGCTTTTTCTGTGATGTTCACAAAGTCCATGACTTTTAATCATTTCTATGTGTAATTTAGTCGGATATCCTTTATGCTTTTTAAATTGATAAGCAGGATATACCTTATCAATTTCAATCATTTTCAAATCACGTTCAGTTTTTGCAATAATTGAAGCTGCGGAAATCTCTGCAACTTTATCATCACCCTTAACTATAGCCTCACAAGAAAACTCGACTTGAGGGCAAAATAACCCATCTACCATAATTTTAATTGAGGTATGTATTTTTAATGTCTTAATGGCTCTTTGCATAGCTAAAAGTGTGGCCTGATGAATATTTAATTCGTCTATCTCATCTGCACTACAGATACCAACTGTCCACGCCAAGGCATTCTTCTTTATTTGTTCAGCTAGAAAGTACCTTTTAGACTCAGATAGTTTTTTGGAATCACGCAAACCCTCAGTATTAAACCCTGGCCCCAATATAACTGCTGCTGCATAAACTGGACCTGCTAAAGGCCCCCTGCCAGCCTCATCTACTCCACAAATTAAGTTTTCATGCATTTACTTTATGAATTTTAAAATAACTCTATTTAGGCGATCAGATGTATTTTGTTTTAGTTGATGATGTATTTTTGTAAATTGAATTAATAAATTTTTTCTGTAGGCTACATCTTTTAAAATCTCAATGGTTTTATCAGATATATTTTGTGGTGTAGCATCATCCTGCAAAAGCTCTGGCACAAGAAACTTATTCAAAAGAATATTTGGAAGACTTATATATGGCAGATATCGCAAACGTTTAAGAATTTGCCAGCTAATTGAAGACATTTTATAAATCACTATCATAGGTTTTTTATAAAGTGCTGTTTCAAGGGTTGCTGTACCTGATGCCACAATAACTAGATCAGCAGCATTGATTGCATCTGATGCATGACCAATAAGAAGCTGAATATCTAATTCTGTATTTGTATTTTTAAATAAAGTTTTTGAGAAAATTTCGTATGTTTCTCTTGTTGGTAAGGGTACCAAAAATTTAGTATCACGCACACTTTTAGATATTTCAATAGCTGAATCAATAAGAAGTTGCGCATGCCACCTCACTTCTCCTTGCCTACTCCCAGGAAGAAGAGCAATAACTTTATTAGCTTTGATAATTTTAAGCTTATCCTGAGCTTTCTTTCTGTTAGAGTGTAGTGGAATCATCTCAGCAAGAGGGTGACCTACAAAACTGGCTTGGATATTTGCTTTTAAATAAATATTTTTTTCAAATGGAAATATAGTGAGCATATGATCTATAGATTTTTTAATTTTTCTAAGTCTATTTTTCCTCCACGCCCAAATTGAAGGACTAACATAGTGGATCACAGATACACCTTTTTTCTTTAACTGTCGTTCAATCCAAAAATTAAAATCAGGTGCATCAACGCCAATAAATAAATCAGGCTTTGCATCTAGAATTTGATTTAGGAGATTTTTTCTTAACTTTAAAAGGCGAAATAATTTCCTAAGAGCCTCAAAATAACCTCTTACAGAAAGCTCTTCCATTGAAAAAAATGAAACTGCACCTTCTTTTATCATTTTTGGCCCAGCTATGCCAATGAATGTAAGATCAGGGCGAGTTGACTTTAAAGATTTGATTAAGTGACTTCCCAGTAAGTCTCCGGAAGATTCTCCGGCAACTATAGCAATTGTTTTCATTATTAACGAATAATACCGCGGGTAGATTTTGCAATAAAATCTATATAAAGATTAAGCTCCTCTGTATCTTTACTTAAAATTTTAATTTTTTCTTCAGCCTCATTTAGAGAAAGGCCTTGTCTATATAAAACTTTGTAAGCTTCTTTAATTTTGGCGACAATTTTTGGATCAAACCCCCTTCTTTTCAAACCTTCTGCATTAATACCGTTTGGCTTTGCGTCATAACCTGAAGCTATTACATAAGGAGGTATATCTTTAAAAACTACGGTGTTTACAGCTGTAATAATATGGCTGCCAATCTTACAAAACTGATGAACAAGAGTAAAGCCACCTAATATTGCGTAGTCATCGATCGATACATGACCTGCAAGAGATGTATTGTTTGCTAGTATGGTGTGATTTTTAATTTCGCAATCATGGGCAACATGAACATAAGCCATAATCCAATTATCATTGCCTATTTTTGTTAGACTTTGATCTTGGGCAGTGCCTCGATTAAAAGTACAAAATTCTCTAATTGTATTATTATCACCAATCTCTAAAAATGTTTTTTCTTGATTATACTTTTTGTCTTGAGGCGATTCGCCAATTGAACTGTAGTGATATATATTATTATTTTTACCGATGGTAGTATTTCCTGTAATTGTCACATGATTGCCGATAACAGATCCCGCCCCAATAGTTACATCGCCATCAATAATAGAATAAGGGCCAACTTTAACGCTGGAATCTAAATTAGCTTTGGAATTAATAATTGCTGTAGGATGAATCAAAATAATATTACAACTTTATAAGTTTATTTTTTTTCGATAGGCTTTAAAATGCACATCATACTTGCTTCAGCAACAACTTCATCATTAACTTTAGCAACAGCAATATACTTCCATATGCCTTTTAGGACACGATCAATTTTTACATGAATAATTAGTTGGTCACCAGGGGAAACTGGTTTCTTAAAACGAGCATTATCGATTCCAGCAAAATAATATACTGAATCGTCTGATGGTTTTGTATCCATTGTTTTAAAAGACAAAATAGCTGCGGCTTGGGCCATTGCTTCTACAATTAAAACACCTGGCATTACAGGATAATAAGGGAAATGTCCTGGGAAAAAAGGCTCATTAATTGAAACATTCTTGATAGCAAAAATTTCCTTCCCGAGCTCCATTGAAATAATCCTATCGATAAGTACAAAAGGATATCTATGTGGTAGGTGATTTAAAATTTCATGTATATCCATTGCAGTATTTTCAGCCATCTTTGCCATTCCTGTTATTTTAATCTTCTAATTTTTGCTGCAGTTTTAAGCCATGCTTCATGCGCCTGGAAAGGCATCAGTGCAGTATATGTGCCAGAATTTTTTATTGATCTTGTAATCATTGAGCCTGGCGATATAGTGACATTGTCTGTAATTGACAAATGTCCTAAGATCATAGCAGCTCCTCCGATAGCACAATTTTTTCCAATTTTAGCACTGCCTGCAATACCTACACAGCCTGCGATTATTGTATTTTCACCAATAATGCAGTTGTGTCCAATCTGTACTAAATTATCGATTTTAACGCCACTAGAGATAATAGTATCATCTAATGCGCCACGATCTATGGTTGAATTTGAGCCGATATCAACGTTATCACCTAAAATAACTTTTCCTATTTGAGGAATAGCAAACCACTTATCATTGTCTTTTGCATAGCCAAAACCATCTGATCCTAGGACACAACCTGCATAAATAGTACAATTTTTACCGATAATTGTATTCGTCTTTATTACAACATTAGGATGAATAATTGAATTGTCACCGATAACAATATCACTTTCAATTATCACTCCTGCGTGGATAACAACACCATCACCAATAGAAACATTTTCTTCGATAAAAACGTTGGGGCCAATAAAGATATCCTGTCCGAATTTACAAGTAGGATGAATGATTGCAGACTTATGAATCTCTTTTTTTAGTACTTTACTAGGATTTAATAGTCGAGATACTTTTGCAAAATATAAATATGGATTATTTGTAATTATTGCTGGGCCCTTATGAAACGTAAGGCCTTCGCTATTAGTTATAACAATAGCTGCTTTCGTATTTTTTAATAAATCTTTGTATTTTGGATTATTAAAAAAAGAAACTGAATTTTGATGAGAAGACTCAAGGGATGTGGCGGAGTCAATAAGTATATTTGGATCGCCTATTAACTCACCACCAAATTGTTTAACTAAATCACCAGATGTGATTACTTGACCCATTTGAACAAATTAGGCCAATAATTATTTTTTGCCAAGTGATTTTAAGATTTTATCAGTAATATCAATTTTTTCGCTTGCATAAGCGACACCGTTATATAGAACAAGATCAAAACCTTCTGCTTTAGCAACTGAAGTTACAGCTTTATTAATTTGCTCTTGAAGGCCACCGAGCTCTTCATTTCTTCTAATATTTATATCTTCTCTTAATTCGCGTTCCTTACGCTGAACATCCACACGAAGTTGCGAAAGTGACTTTTCTTTATTGTCACGCTCAGACTCTTTCATTGTAAGAGCGTCTTTAGCAAATGCAGCCTCTTTATCTTTTAAGGATTTTACATCCGCCTTTAATTTGTCAGTTCGCGCACTAAATTCTTTTTCTAATTTTTTATTGCTCTCTATAGTTTGTGGTGCCTCTTGAAGAATTTTATCTACTTGAACAAATCCTATTTTAAGTTCAGCAAATGCTAATGTACTTGTAAAAAGGATGATTGATAAAAAAAGGCTTTTAACTAAATACTTAAATTTCAATTCGCTACTCCTAAAAATGTAAAATTAATCAAATTAGAACTGTTGACCCATTTGGAATTGAAAAACCTCTGTTCTGTCTGTAGGTTTATCATTAAATGGTTGCGCTATTATCAACTTTAAGGGACCAAAAGGCGATATCCACATTACGCCGAGACCCGCAGAATATCTCAATGATGATAACTTAATAGGTTCTGACTCTTCATATACATTACCAGCATCAATGAAAGCACTCAAGCGAAATTGATTGTTATTTTTGATAAATGGCACGGGCATGAATAATTCTGCACTACCAACTAATTGTTTGGTTCCCCCTAAAAACATATCCCTTCCCTGTGTTGCGCTTCCGCAAGCTGCGTCACCGGCACGACAGACAGGACCGACAGCAGAGATACGATAACCCCGCAGTGAATTTACGCCCCCTACATAAAAGTTTTTAAAGAAAGGAAATTCTTTTCCTCCGTAGCTATTTGCATACCCCGCTTGACCGTTAATCATAAAGGTAAAGTCATTTGTAATTTCCTTGTAAACGCTCTCCTGAAATGTTAATTTGTACATTTGAATGTCAAGCCCTGGAGTTGAAACTTCTGCGTTTGCTCGTCTTAACCCCCCTTTTCTTGGAAATAAAATATCGTCACGGCTATCTTCCGCCCAACCGACTGAAGCAGTTAGCGAATTCATGGAGCAGCCGGAAGCGTTTAAATTTCCAGTAATTGATTTACAATAATTAATAAATCTTATAGGCGCTAAATCTGGATTTAGATTTTGAACTTCTGTATTGTCGTAGGTTAAACCATAAGAGAAAGCATTTCTTTCTGTAACAGGCACACTAAATCTAAATCCTGCACCAATTGATGAAGTATCGTATGTTGCAAAGGTTACCCTTGAGGCATTCATATCTCGACGATAAAGGTCGTAAGATAAGGCAACTCCCTCAGGTGTAAAAAATGGCTGGGTCATACTTAAAGCGTAGGTTCTGTTGATCCGCCCTGTGTTTACTTGAGCTGAAACTCTGTCGCCTGTTCCGAGAAAGTTGGCTTGGGTAACATTAAAACTTCCTATCACACCCTCTTGGTTGCTAAGGCCAGCACCAAACATAATGCTTCCAGTATTCCTTTCAGTAACTTTGACCTTGAGATCTACTTGATCAGTTGTACCAGGTACCGCTGGAGTTTCAATATTCGTATCACTAAAGAATTGCGTTCTTTTAAGTCGCTCTTTAGAGCGTTCTATTTTATCTGCTGCATACCAACCGGATTCAACCTGTCTAAATTCGCGACGAATAACTTCGTCACGCGTTCTTGTGTTGCCTTCAATATCTATTCTTCTCACATAAACTTTGCGTCCAGGGTCAACAAAGAAAGTAAATGAGGCTGTATGTTCATCTTTATTGATTTCAGGAATTGCATTGACATTGGAAAAAGCAAAGCCATCATTTCCTAAACGATTATTCATAGCTTTAGTTGTTTCTGTAATTTTTTCTCGATTAAAAATATCGTCTTTTTTAATTTGAATGAGTTTCTGTAATTCATTTTCAGGAACCTGCTGAAGATCTCCTGCTAACTTAACATCAGAAACTTTATATTTAGATCCTTCTGATATATTGATCGTAATAAAAACATCTTCTTTATCTGGGGTGATTGATACCTGAGTGGAGTCGATGCTAAATTCCAGGTATCCGCGATTCATATAAAATGATTTAAGTGTTTCAAGGTCCGCAGTTAATTTTTGTTTTGAATATTGATCATCTTTATACCACCAGGATAGCCAATTTGTAGTTTGCAGCTGAAATTGTGAGGTGAGATCCAATTTTTGATAGACTTGATTTCCTACAATATTGATTTCTTTGATTCTAGAAATAATGCCTTCTTCAATATCAAATCTTATGGCTACTCTATTTCTTTCTAGCGGGGATGTTGTTGTTTTAACTGATGCTGTATATTTTCCAAGAGATAAATATTGTTTTTTTATTTCTTGCTCCATAAATTCAAGCTTTGTTTTGTCGTAAATTTGGCCTTCGACTAGCCCGACACTTTTCAAACTTTCCTTCAACTTATCAGTTTGAAACATTTTATTTCCTGAAAATTGAATATCAGCAATCGAGGGTCGCTCTTGAACGGTAATCAGCAGAATATTTTGATCTGCTTCAATTCTAATGTCTTTAAAAAAGCCTGT
>JBEEPP010000023.1:0-8190 GCA_041191045.1 Pseudomonadota bacterium | reverse complement strand
AAGACACAAGCTATGGAACATGCAAACATTAAACGTGAATATTTGCGCTTAATGAAGCAAGCATTTCAAAAGGCAAAAATAAAACCACCTTATGCTCAAGTTGTTGTTCACCGATCAAAATAACTATCAAAATAACTAGCACTTTTTCATTAGATTTATTGTAAATAGATAGCTTTAGCAATTCTTGTTTCGATGATAGGATATTTTTTATTAGGCTAAAAAGTTATACCCCTAAAATATAAATACTAATTGGAAAATTTGAATGAAATTTAATTGCGGCTTGTGCGGTTCAAACAAAAATAAAATTTTCAATAAAAGAGATACGAAGAGTTTTGAAAATTTAAAAATAGCGATTTGTTTAAATTGCTCTTTAGTTCAGCAAGAAAACCTACCAAATGATAAAGCATTAAAAATTTATTACTCTCACAACTATAGAGAAGATTATAAAAAAACCTATACTCCAAAATTAAAACATATTAGAAGGGCTGGATTAGCAGCTAAAAGTCGCATCAGTTTTATAAAAAATAATATTAGAAATATTTCAAATATGAAACTGCTTGACGTAGGTGCAGGAGGTGGAGAGTTTGTATATCTTGCATCTAAAAATGGGTTTAATGCACAAGGTATAGAGCCTAATGTAGGCTATTCAAGCTTCGCAAGAGATGAGTATGGCGTTAATATTAAAACATTGACGCTTGATGAATTAAAGGCTGATACAGTCAATATAATTACTCTTTTTCACGTTTTTGAGCATATGGCTAATCCCCAAAAAGTTATTCAAAAGCTATCTTACATTCTTAAGAAAGATGGATATCTACTAATCGAGGTGCCCAATATTTTTCAGCAAGACGCATCGCCACATAATATTTTTTTTAAAGCCCACCTTTTTTATTACAGTAAGTACACTTTAATTAGTGCAGCAAGTAAATTTTTTGATGTTGTTCAAATTGATGACAAAGGTAATTTGAAAATCTTATTTAAGAAAAAGAATACTTCAATCAGAAGTATTAAGCTACCTAGTAAAACTGCTCTTGATGAAACTTTAAAGCGTCTCAATCAAAAGGGTTGGCTAGAATACTTAACTAAAGGCGGGGGATTATTAAAACCGTTTAAGAAAATTAAACAGAAATACTATGAATCTTTAATTAAGCATCTAACCCCAAAAAAACTTCTCGATAGTCTATGATCTTGAGCTAATCAGTAGAAGCGTTTAAGTATTTAAGGCAATTAATACAAATAATTATTAAAAACCTAATAACGTTAATTCTGCGTAGAAGAATTCTGATTCAGAACTACGATTTGGAGTTCCCAAATTAGAAGCTCTGAATGTTGCTGGCGAGGTTACAAAATTACCTCCCCAAAAATAGGCGTATCCTAGGTTAAGAGAAGTATATTGGTTAATAGGGAAACGCACACGTAAATCGTATTCCTTACCTAAATCTCTACCACTTCCTCCTGTAGCATCTCTTACATCTCCCCCGGCATTCCAACGATCTGTAGCGCTATCTAGGCGATACCAACTAAATCCAGTGTCGACTTTTACGTTATCTAAAAAACTAATTTTGGGATCAAATTCAAGACGCACTTTATTGGTTCGAATATTTTCCATTTGAATATAGTCGTCGTTTGACCAAGGACGCGCAAAGCCAAAAAGCCTTTCAAAGCGCTCCATGGGGGTTGTATCGTTACCCTGATGTGTTTGATCGCCAGTGGCCATACCATAAAAAGTGCTAACACGTGGCTTCCAAGGATGCTTAACGTTGTAACCAATTTCGATATTGTACGCATGGGCGTCATGATTGACCTCTATTTTCTGGCCACTACTAAGTTCGCGTTGTACCCTACCCCACTGTTTGTTGTATGCTCCATCAAAGTCAAATTGGGTTGCTGGGATCACACCATAAGCGCGAAGAAGACCTGTGTGAATCTCTCTATCTACTCTATTAGCAGAAGTTTGTGGTAAGCCAGTTGCAGCATTGAAAGTGACTTTATTCCCATCTTGATTCAACAAGAAATAACTTGGTTCGAAAGTCACTACATCTGACCAACCACGGTAATTTAAAATAGCCCCATAAAATTCTTGAGATTTATCTGTTTTATCATCACCATCAGCAACTCTTTGGACTGGATTGACTGCATGGAGCTCAAGTTGCCAATCATTTTTCTTATCTCCAATATTGGCGCGTAGGCCATAAAAATTATTGGTTGTATTTCGCCACTCATTTCGGGCAATCAAACGTCGATCACCTGCCTCCCAAGCATGGCGACCAGCTCTTACCCAAATAGGTCTATCGTTACCTAATGGATCTTTTCCTAAAAAAGTTTCTTTGAAATTGAGTTCAAGATAACCTTGCAAAATATGTAAATCGTTTGTATCTCGCGTTTCGAATTCATGAATATACCCCCCACGATTTGTTCGAGAATCTTGAATTTCTAATACGGCCCTTAGTGGATCTAAAATATTTTTAATACCTATGTACGCACGTGTTCTGAGAAGTATAGGCTCGTCTAAAGTCTGACTTCCGCGTGCATCGTCTATTTGTCTAGTCCTCTCCGTCGCTCTGGCACCTCGTCTAAAGTCGTTATCTCGATATTCATAGCGAAACCGTTGCTCTAAACCTAAGTCCAGCCAATTGGTATCAAGAAAACTATCAAAATCTTTTAGCCACGTTTTGTTGGCTTGTTTTACGTATCGTGGTGGTTCTGTTTCCTTACCTGTACCGTAACTTTTTCTTTCAACGTAGTAGCCATTTTTTTCTCTATCAGCAGCACGCGCCTCGGCTGCAATTTCTGCTAAGCGTAATTGAATTTTTTTTTCTTCAGAAATCGCTTCTGTTTCTTTATTCACGGGTAAGTCTTCAGCAAAACTATATGCGATGCCAAAATTTAAAATAAGCCCAGCGACTATAAGATGACTGGTTAGGGACTTTTTTGTTGATTTATTAAGTTTCATATTTGTTAGCTTTAGTTAAATAATTGACGATCACTATATAAATTTGTAATAACGATGTGAACTATTTAATTTTCATAACATTATATGAAAAACTGAATTAATAGAATTAACAGGCATTTCAGCCATTTCTCGTTTTCCAATTTATGTTACTCGGCCCTCATGAAAAGTAATATTAATAGAACAAAATTTGAGTGCGCTTACTATACTAGTCATATCTGTTAGCAACTTTTGCTAATTTGGATAGATTCTCATTGAATAATCCCCTCCATTTTATTCACATAGACTTCAAACAAGTTGCGAAATATAGCAAGTTTATTAAATAACATTTAATACTTATTTCTTATAAGCTAATAACAAAAAAATTAGTTTAATAAAATGACACTTAATTTTAAATGCATTTAAAAGAACATTTTAGATTGAGGTAATAAGCGTTAAAACTTCAAAGGCTTTAATGGGAAAGAGAAAGCTTTTTAGCTTCATTAATTAAATGATTATGAAATGCTAAAGCTATTGGTGAAAATCTTTTACCCTTCAAATTGACTATAAACCAATTGGAGGCAATTGGGAAATCCTTGACTTCAAGTATGCTTAAATTTTTCTGCAAGTCATATTCTTCAATTGCATGACGAGAAATAACAGCTAAACCAAGACGACCTTCCACAGACTTTTTAATTGCTTCGTTACTTCCCAGTTCTAATAAAATTTTAGGTTTAAATTTTTTTTTCTTAAAGTGTTGTTCAGTGAAAAGTCTCGTTCCAGAGCCATTTTCTCTTAATATAAATCGCTCATCTTTCAGTGCATCTATAGAGATATTATTTTTTTCACTTAAGGGATGAGATTTGTGAGCAATGATCACTAGTGGATTAGACATAAACATCTCCTCTTGAATATCAATTTCTTTGGGCGGTCTCGACATAATATAAAGATCATCTTTATTATCCTGTAATCTTTTTATGACGCCATCACGATTAAGCACTTCTAAAGCTATATCAATGTGAGGGTAGAGCGCATAAAATGACCCTAACAATTTTGGAATAAAGTATTTAGCCGTGCTCACAACTGCAACTTTAATTGAGCCGCCATATAATCCCCTTAATTGTTCTGTAGATTGTTCAAAAGATTGCCATTCGTTAAGCATTGCTCTTACAGTCAATGCTAATTTTTCCCCCATTTCTGTGAGATGCACTTTTTTATTTATCACTTCAAAGAGAGGGAAACCAATAGATTCTGCAATTTCTTTTAATTGCATCGATGCAGTAGGTTGAGTGATACCCATTTTTTGGGATGCCTTTGTCACACTCAGTGTGTCTGCCAAAGCCAAAAATAACCGCATTTGCTTAAAAGTAATATTCATAGATGAAAGTCTATATATAAATATATAAATATTGATTATAAAATATATTTATTATTCTATATAATTCTATTTAATTTTATAAAGTTATTAAAAATTGATATGAATATCTTTTTAGATCCAGCTATTTTGTTTTTTATCTTTGGCCTACTCGCAGGCTTTGCAAGGTCTAATTTAGAAATACCACCTGCTATATCAAAATTTTTATCACTTTATTTATTAATGGCTTTAGGATTAAAAGGGGGATTTGCTCTCTATGAATCTGGAGTCAATTCAGAAGTAGCCCTAAGTTTAATAGCAGCAATCTTTTTAGCCATTTTAGTTCCAGTGATGGGATACTTTATTTTAAGTAAAAAATTAAAACCTTTAGATGCCGCTGCTATAGCCGCAACTTATGGTTCGATAAGTGCAATAACTTTTATTACAGCAAGTCAAAGCTTGGATCAATCTAGTATTCACTATGGCGGCCATATGACAGCAGCTATGGCTATTATGGAGTCACCTGCGATTATCTTTGCAATTATCACGGCCAATAGAATTCGAGCAAAAGAGCAGCAAATTTCAACAAATTCATCAAACATAAAGATATCTAAAATTTTGCATGAATCATTTACCGATGGCGGCCAATTAATGCTTATCGGATCAATGCTGATTGGCATTTTAGGTGGAGATGTTGCTCACAAAGTTTTAGCACCTTTTTCCGTTGACATATTTAAAGGCCTCTTATCATTATTTTTACTTGATATGGGCTTAATTGCAGCAAGAAATATTTCACAATTAAAAAACAAACCAATCATAATTTATGTTTATGCATTTGTTGCGCCGATTGTTCATGCCCTGATTGCCCTCTTAATAGCAAAACTTCTAGGCCTTGAGTTAGGTAACGCAATATTACTTATGGTTTTAGCGTCGAGCGCCTCATTTATAGCTGTTCCAGCAGTGCTTAAAGAAGCATTTCCAGAAGTCAGCCCAGCCCTCTATATGGGAATGTCATTGGGCATGAATTTTCCATTAAATATTATTTTTGGTATTCCTTTATACATATTCATCGCACAAAGTATTATTAAATAGTCGTGCATCCTTACGAAAATATAAAGATAAGCTTATTAACTAAGCATAAAAAAGAACATATCATTGCCCCAAAATTCTTAAAAATGCTTAATGCTGAAGTTATTCATACGGATGCATTTGATACTGATGAACTTGGAACATTTACAAGAGACAAAGCAAGATATGGAAATCAATTAGATGCCGCAAGACGAAAGGCTATAATTGGTATGGAAATTACAGGTTTAAAGTATGGCATAGCAAGTGAAGGGTCATTTACTAGCGACCCTTTTATCGGACTACTTCCATGGAATCATGAAATTGTAATCTTCATTGATAATAATCTCGGCATTGAAGTGATTGGATCTTCTAAAGCAGCTGCAATGAGCAGCCAATCAAAAGTTAGAAATTGGAAAGAACTCGCAAAATTTGCAAGATTAAATAAATTTCCAACGCACCATTTAGTTCTAAGGCCAGACGACGAGAATCATCCCGTATTGCATAAAGGTATATCGAATAGAATAGTTTTGGAGGAAGCGTTTAATCAAGCTATAAAGCTTTCTAAAACAAAAAAAGTTTTTGTAGAGCATGATTTACGTGCTTTTGCAAACCCTACAAGAATGAAAAATATTGCAAAAGCCACAACTGACCTAATTCAGAAACTAAAGACTTTATGCCCGAATTGCCAAACACCAGGATTTCAAATTACCAAAATTAAAGCAGGCCTTCCATGTGCGCTATGTGGCTTGGAAACTAGAGAAACAATGGAAAGAATATTCACCTGTATTAGTTGTGATTATGAAAAAAGTGAATTTGTAAAAAAGAAAAAAGCAGACCCAGCTAAATGTGATTTTTGTAATCCTTAAAGATGTATAGATAGTGATTCAACTATCTCTCTGATTGAAAGCTTATTGCTATCTGCGTATAAAATAAAAAAGAAATATATAACTAAAAATCTAGCTTACTGTAGCCTAATATAGTGCCAGTAGCGTATGCCGTGTCAACAAATGAAGCCTGATAATCACTCACTGCACGCACCTCTTTGATTTGTGCTTCACCAAGTCTCGTAAGTGTTTCTAATACTTCCGTCATGGTTCTTAAGCCTTCATTAAATTGTTTTAATTCAGCATCGTAGTTTAGGCCAGCAATTACAACCTGTTGTCTTGCAGCTAATATGCGTTGCCAATTATTTTCAACTTGATCCAGCGCATCATAAATCTCTTTTTTTACGGTAAGGGTTTGAAGCTGTTTAGTGGCAAGTCTTTTATTTCTTTGTTGAACAGCTTCTTCTAGGCGTCCTTTATTGACTTCATTAGTGAATGGCATTTCAAATTTTAATCCTACAGACCAATCATTAAATTGCCCACTTAATGTATTTTGATAAACATTGCCGAAATTATTAGCACTTGGTGACAATGCCCCATATTGATAATCCAGGGTAAACAAAGGTAGAGTTTGGTTTTCTAAATATTGAATATTGATGGCATCCGCTGCCAATTTAACCTCAAGTTCCAGTAACTCTAACCTTGCGCTAAGCGCTTCGTTGAGTAATTTCTCTCGATCAAACTCATAACGAACTAAATTAGGCTCAGTAATAGTATTGATGATGTTGGGCTGACGATCTTCGGTATCCATATCGTTCATATAAAAACGTAATTGTCGTTGAGCTAGCTTGAGATTTGTTTCAGCAATGATTAAGGCCTCCATTCTGTCTGCCACGCCAATCTCTGCACGATTAAGTTCAATCGCAGCAGTAAGACCTTCGGTTACTCTGCGTTTAACCATGTTTAGATTTTGAATAGCTAATCGGTATTGTTGCCTTCTTACATCTAGCTGTGCCCATGCCTCATAAAGACTCCAATACGATTTATCAGTCATGGCGATAATGCGTATGGCTAGTAATTTAGTTTTATACTGGATCGCTTGTTGATTAAATTCCGAGACTCTAATGCTGGCTTCATTGACACTTTTGCCAGCATTTCTAAGTAATGGCTGACTAATCGAAAAACGCATTGCACTTCGATATTCCTCACTACCAAATATGCCTTTATCTCTTTTACTTTCAATAGGTGAGCTTAAGGTAACCGTGCCACCAGTTCGTAATGGCACTTTTACACCCGCAGCAATATCAGTAGTTCGGATGTTTTGTTCCAATATGGAGAGTTTACCTTCGCCATTAAGAGCGTCGTTAGATTTTATGCCAATGTTATCCGATGAAATTCTTGGAGTATCTCTGTTAGATTGTTGAGCATAGGCGAAAATAATATTATCAAACTTAGCTTGTTCTTGCCTAAGTGCAGCACCGGCTATTGCAGGATCTATTTTTGCTACTTCTATGCTTAAATTATTTTTGAGCGCCTTTGCACGAATATCACTAATACTGAAGGCGTTAGCTTGAGTTTTATCAAAAGCTGAATCTATCACTGACGCTTTATCTGCTTCTTCAATAGCTTGTTTTAAATCAATTCTAATTTTTTTAGTTTGTTTTTCTTTTTTCTCTTGGTATTCATCTAAGGATTTTTTTAAGTCGCTAGCAGGACCGGCTGAATAATCTTCTGGCCTAAAAGACTTACTAGGTTCAAGAGAAATATTCTTTTTAGACTGATCTACTATTTCAGCAAATGCTAGAGAAAAACAAAGCATAGATGTCAGGTAGGCTAACCCCAGTAAAAACCTCGACTGGCTTCTAGCCACTTTTTTATGAGTGGATTGCTGGATCATTTTTTGTTTTGTTTTGTGCTTTTAGACTGCACAGAGTCGCCAGGTATTCTGGGTGGGAAGCCGTTAAATATTCGCCATAATTCGTAACCTATACTGACTTTCTCAAGCAGGATCCAAC
>JBEEPP010000022.1:0-8219 GCA_041191045.1 Pseudomonadota bacterium | reverse complement strand
GTTTCTGCTGGTTTTGAAGAACCAAAAATTGCTGAAATTAATTTTTTGATCATTTAAAAAGACTCCAAAGAATAAAAAAAATTTTTTTTACTGCAAATGCAAGTGTAAATATGGACTTGTTTTTAAGGCTAGTCAAGTTTTTATTGTAATTATTTTGATATTATTTTGAACGATAAATTTACTATATTTATTTAGCTTTTTTAAATTGCTAGCAACCAATAAAGACAATATTGCCGTTAAAAATGGTGCTTGATACTTTTCCTGTTAAATTTTGATTCAAAAATGGGGTATTTTTACCTTCACTAATTAAAGTTTTTGAATTTATTTCCCACGGATGTTCAGGATCAAATATACAAATATCAGCTTCCGAATTTATTGAGAGATTTCCTTTATTAATTTCTAGAATGTTTGAGGGCTGATAAGTTATTTTGTTAACCAGCAAACTTAAATCTATTTTATATTCATCTGAAAGCTTGAATATAAGTGGCATGAGGAGCTCTGCGCTTGATGCACCATATTCCGATTCTGAGAAAGGTTTTAATTTATTATCTTCATTTACCGGGGAATGATCTGAGCATATTGCATCAATTGTGCCATCAATAATTGACTCAATAATCTTTACTCGATCAGATTCTTTCCTTAAAGGAGGCTTTAAAAAACAGTTTGTGTTAAAGAAGCCAATATCATTGTCTGTAAGAAAAATTTGGTGGATAGAAACGTCGCAAGTTACATTAACGCCATTTTTTTTGGCTATTTTTATTAAATTTAATCCTTCAGCTGTTGATATTTTATTTAAATGAACTTTAGTTTTAGTTAAGTCCGCTATTTCTAATATTTTATTAATAGCAATAGTTTCACTAATGCTTTGAATGCCTTTTAATCCAAGTCGAGTCGAAATTTCACCTGCATTTATAATGCCTTTTTCTGATAAATAGGCATCTTCAGCCCTTAAAAAAGCTTTGAGATTAAACGTTGAGAGATATTGAAATGATCTATATAGAACCTCTGTATCTTGGATAGGTTTTTCTGCTTGAGAAAATCCAATGCAACCTGATTCATATAAATCATTTATTTCAGTTAATAGCTTTCCATTTAATTTTTGAGTGAGCGCACCAAGAGGGTAAACATTACCTAATTTGAGAGCTTCAGATTTGTTCTTTAGCATTTTTACAAGACCAGGCTCATCTAGAATAGGGGTGGTATCTGGGGGGCAAACCATGCCAGTAATTCCACCAGCATTTGCCGCTTTCATTTCACTTTCTAATGTCGATTTGTATTGATTGCCAGGCTCTCTTAAATTCAATTGAAGATCTACAATGCCTGGCATGACTATTTTTTTTGAGGCATCAATTATCTGTGTTGCTTTTTTTGGATCTAAATTTTTATTTAATTCTGAAATTTTTCTATCCGTAATCAAGATATCTAAATCTGCATCAATATTATTTTTTGGGTCAATCACACGACCATTTTTAATTAAAATACTCATGAGTGTTGTCCCGCCAAAATTGCCATCACAGCCATTCTGACTGCAATTCCAAAAGTAACTTGGGGGAGGATAACGGATTGATCGCTATCCGCAACCGCTGAATCTATTTCTACGCCTCTATTCATTGGGCCTGGGTGCATAACTATTGCATCTTTTTTTGCTAAGTCCAGACGCGTTTGATTTAATCCGTAAGTTTTAAAATATTCTTCTTGGGAAGGAAGCATGACACCATCCATTCTCTCATTTTGAATCCTTAACATCATAATGACATCTGCATCCTTAAGTCCTTTATCAATATCATGAAACACGTGTACCCCTAATTTTTCAATCTCGTAAGGAAGTAATGTTTTAGGAGCAATCACTCTAATTTCAGGAACGCCAAGTACGTTTAACGCGTGAATGTTAGATCGAGCAACTCTAGAATGCAAAATATCTCCTACAATAGCTACTTTTAACTTATTAAAGTTAGTTTTATATTTTCTGATAGTAAAAGCGTCTAGCAATCCTTGGGTAGGATGAGAGTGATTTCCATCACCTGCATTAATAATATGGATATTCGGCTTTACATGTGATGCAATAAAATGTGCAGCGCCCGATGATGAATGTCTTATAACAAAAATGTCTGCATTCATGGCAATTAAATTATTAATCGTGTCTAAGATGGTTTCACCTTTAGATTGAGACGAGGTGGCTACATTTAAATTAATGACATCAGCAGAAAGTCTTTTGGCTGCAATT
The DNA here is from genome assembly GCA_041191045.1 of Pseudomonadota bacterium. Classification (GTDB taxonomy): domain Bacteria; phylum Pseudomonadota; class Gammaproteobacteria; order Burkholderiales; family Methylophilaceae; genus Methylopumilus. The sequence continues at coordinate 5,995 of JBEEPP010000022.1, read as the reverse complement.
TCAAAAGTAGTTCTTGTTCTTGTACTATTTTCAAAGAAAACATTACATACTGTTTTTCCTCTTAATATAGGCACTTTTTTAACATCTCTCTCACCTATCTTTAAAAATGACTCTGCCGTATCTAATATTTGAATAATTTTTTCTTTAGATAAGCCTTCAATAGATAGAAGATGGTTTAGATTGCCCTTGCTATTCAGCTGCGGATTAAACATGAAACTCCTTTAGCTGAAAGATAAATTTTTTATTTTCATCTAATGCAAGCTCTAAATGCTGATTTTTACTTAGACTAATTTTTTCAATACAAATCTGAGGGGTAATCGGAAGTTCTTGCTCATTACGATCGATCAAAACAGCCAATATAATTTTTGCAGGCCTTCCATAGTCAAAAATTTCATTCATAGCCGCACGAACAGTTCTTCCAGTAGAAAATACATCATCTATAAGAATAATATGCATGCCATTAATTTCTGTATCAATTTTTGATGGCTTATTTTTAACTTTCAATCCGCGGCTTGAAAAATCATCCCTATAAAACGATGTATCAATTGAACCTGTTGCGACAGTACCTTTTAAACCAGGCAAAATTTTTTGAAGAATAAGTTCTCCGCCACGTTGAACCCCAATGAGAACAGTCTTGTCATCAATTATTTCATTGATTTGATTTTTTAAGTTTTCTACGAGTTTTTCTGCGTTAGGTAGGGTCATTTTTTAGTTAAATTTGATCAAGATAAGATTGTAAAATAATTTTTGCAGCTATTTGATCAATTAAAAGCTTCTTTTTTTTTAAATCAATTTTTTTATCTTTAATTTCATGATTAGCTTCAATCGAAGTATAGCGTTCATCAATAAGATGAGTCGGTAATGAATATTTTTGTTCCAGCTGTTTAGCAAATTTTCTAGACAGACTTGTGACTTTATGTTCAGAGCCATCTACATTAAATGGAACGCCAACCACGATAGAGATCGGTTGCCATTCTTCTATAATTTTTTGTATTGCTTCAAATTTTTGATTATTCGATGAAGAGTCGATGGTGATTAAAGTCTGGGCTGTCTTGGATATATTGTTTCCAACTGCAACGCCTATGCGCTTTTGTCCAAAATCAAAAGCTATGACATTCCCTTCTTTTTGTTTGCCAGATTGATGATGATTTTCGTTAATTAACATGGCAATTTTTTTGGGCTTAATTTTAAATTTAAGCTAATGAAGGTAGTTTTTTTCGAAAAAAAAACTGACATGAAGTCAGTTTGACAGATCGCTTTAAAATTATTTTTTCTATAATTTTTCAATGAGATCATTCTAGCATAATTTATTTATGGTACATATTAATTTTCTATGTAACCTGTAATTTCAAGGCCAAAACCAATCATGCTTGGCATTTTCCTTGGTGTAGACAAGAGTTTCATTTTTTTAATCCCTAAATCCACGAGTATCTGAGAGCCAATCCCGTAATTTCTTAAATCGTTATTGCTTTTTAGTGGGGTAGTATTTTCTGTTTTAAGGATGCCTAAAAGATCATTTGTGTTTGTATTGTGATTGATAAAAATCAAGACGCCACCATCTTCACTTATTTTTTTAATTGCCTTTAATGCATTCCATGAGTGTTTTTTATCATCCATATCCAAAAGGTCTATGACCGACAAAGGCTCATGAACTCTTACAATAGTTTCCTTGTCTTTATGAATCTCACCTTTTACAAGAACAATGTGACTTTCTTCTAGAATCTTATCCTTATATAAAATTAATTTCATTTCACCATAAGGCGTTAAGATATTTTTTTCGATTAATTTTTCAATTAATTTCTCATTCTTTCTTCGATATTCAATGAGATCTGCAATCGTTCCAATCTTAATATTATGCTGCTCAGAAAATTTAATTAAATCTGGAAGTCTTGCCATATTTCCGTCTTCATTAAGAATTTCGCAAATTACTGATGCTGATTCTAAGCCTGCAAGATGAGCAAGATCACATCCGGCTTCGGTATGACCAGCCCTCACAAGCACGCCACCTTTTTTAGATATCAATGGAAATACATGACCTGGCCTTACAATACTTTTTGAAGTTGCATTTTTATGGATAGCAGCCTTGATTGTAGTGGCTCTATCATTGGCTGAGATCCCTGTAGTGACACCCTCAGCTGCCTCAATAGATACCGTAAAATTAGTACCTAAGCGAGTTTCATTTTCTTGGACCATTAAGGGTAATTCAAGCATCTTGCACTTTTCTTCAGTTAGCGTAAGACAAATAAGGCCGCGTCCGAATTTAGACATAAAATTTATATGGTCTGAATTAGCAAACTCTGCAGCAAGAACGAGATCGCCCTCATTTTCTCTATTTTCCTCATCTACAAGGATAACCATTTTGCCTTGCTTGATATCTTCAATAATTTCAACTATCGGCCTGATCATTTATTCTTTATTTTCTTTTGAGTATGTTTTCGAGATATCTAGCAATTAAATCTATTTCAATATTAACTTCATTGCCCTTAGTTAGAGCTCCCAAATTAGTTTCTTTTAAAGTAAAGGGAATGATATTTACCTTGAATTTGTTTTCATTAATTGAGTTTACCGTAAGACTTACACCATTGATCGCAATAGATCCTTTTTCGGCGATAAATTTAAGTAGCTTTTTAGGAGGCTTTATTTCAAGAATCCAGCATTCGCTTGTGATTTTAATACTTGTAATTTTTCCTATTCCATCAATATGACCTGTTACAAAATGACCGCCCACTTTACCATTAAATAAAAGTGCACTCTCTAAATTTACTAGAGACTTTTCGGTAAAAGTTATGGTTCTATTTAATGTTTCTTCGGACACATGAAATGTAAATTGATTTTTTTGTTTTTTTTGAATGGTAAGGCACACGCCATTGATACATATGCTGTCACCTAGACTACTTGCTTTCATTTGACTCGGCTTGTATGCAATAGTAATGCGAACATCTTTTTTTAAAGACTCAATTTTTTTTATTAAGCCAACGGATTGAATAATGCCTGTGAACATAAGGTGATTTTATCAGATTAGAATGTATAACCCTGATAAAATAAAACAAATGCCCTCACTTAGTAAATACATACCTTTTGAAGTTTGGATTGCTTATAGATATATAAAATTTAAGCAAAAAAATAGCTTCATATCTTTTATTTCAACGACAAGTATGGTTGGGATAGCGCTTGGAGTTTCGGCGCTCATAATTATTATGTCCGTTATGAATGGTTTTCAAGATGAGCTTCGAACACGAATTCTAGGAGTAGCTTCTCATATTGAAATTACAAGCTCAAATAATACATTGGCGCATTGGGAAGATTTAACAAAAAAGCTCCAAGGAGTTTCTGACGTTAAGGGTTCAGCACCTTATATAGACGGTCAGGGAATGTTGGTTAGTGAATATGGAAGTCAAGGAATTATGCTTCGCGGCATTTCATCAGAACTAGAAGGTAATGTTGATGACCTAGAAAAGAAAGTTAAGGTAGGCCATTTGTCTGATTTAAAGGCTGGGACATTTAATATTATTTTAGGTATAGATGCTGCAAAGCAATTGGGCATTGTCGTTGGGGATAAAGTTAATATTTTAATTCCGCAAGGTTCATATACGCCTGCAGGAACATTTCCTAGAATGCGACAATTTAATGTTGTGGGTATTTTTGAAATCGGAATGTATGAATATGACTCTGGAATGGCGTTAATGAACTTAGAGGATGCTCAAAAATTCCTTCAAATGCACGATACTGTTTCTGGCGTTAGAGTCAAAATTGATGATCTTTTTTTGGCACCCGCAGTGGCTCAGAGGTTGTCAAATAAACTTTCGGAATCAGGTCTTTTTTATATCAGTGACTGGACAAAAAAGCATTCGAATTTTTTCTCAGCTGTGAAGATGGAAAAGAGAGTAATGTTTATCATTCTCACGTTAATTATTGCTGTTGCAGCATTTAATATTGTATCGACTTTGGTAATGGCAGTAACTGACAAAAGATCAGATATTGCAATTCTTCGAACATATGGAGCAAAACCAAAAAGTATTCTGTATATATTTATTATTCAGGGCTCTCTAATAGGCATTATTGGAACTGTCGCTGGTGCATTTTTTGGAATTGTAATCTCACTTAACATTCAAGCAATTGTTCCTTTTATTGAGCATTTATTTAATGTCCAATTTTTATCTAAAGACATTTATTATATTTCTGAAGTACCTTCTAAGCTTTTATTAACTGATGTGATCGCTATCACTTCAATTTCTATTTTATTGACTATTCTTGCAACAATTTACCCTAGTATAAAAGCATCTAGCACGTCACCCGCTGAGGCGTTAAAGCATGACTAAAAAATTACTTATAACTTGTAAAAATTTATCGAAGACATTTCCTGGCCTAGATGAAAAAATTATTAATAAGTTGAATCTAAATATTAATGAAGGGGATCATACAGCTATTGTTGGAGTTTCTGGCTCTGGTAAAAGTACACTCCTTCATCTTATGGCTGGGCTTGAAAAAGCCTCATCAGGTCAGATAAAAATTTTAAATCAGGATATTGCATCCTTAACTCAGGATGATTTAGGCGTTTTGAGAAATACGCATCTTGGTTTTGTGTATCAATTTCATCATTTGCTTAGTGATTTTAATGCGGTAGAAAATGTTGCAATACCATTATTAATTAGAAGATATTCATACAAGCTTGCTTTTAAAGAAGCTGAAGCGCTTTTAAAAAAAATAGGATTGAACAAAAGGCTAACTCATAAGCCTTATGAATTATCTGGAGGCGAAAGACAGAGAGTTGCAATCGCTAGATCACTAATCACTAAGCCAAAATGCATTCTTGCAGATGAACCTACAGGAAATTTAGATGGAAGAACAGCGCATTTTGTATTTGATTTATTACTTGATTTAACAAAAGATAATCGCTCAACTCTAGTCTTGGTAACACATGATAATCAGCTTGCTTCAAAATTAAAGTTTCAATATAAATTAACCCAAGGAAAACTTAAAAAGACATAGGTTGGTTTAAGCAATTAACCGAATATTAAGATAAGTTGATTTAAACAATTAACTGAATATTAAGATAGAATATTACTCAACAAACACTTGGAGAATTAGATATGTGGGAAATTATTTTAGCTGCAGGATGGCCTATTTGGCCGCTCATATTTGCATCAATTATTGCTCTAGCAATAATTGGTGAGCGCTTCTGGTCATTAAGAGTTGAAGTTGTTGCACCAAGCGATCTTCTTCCTGAGGTTCAAAAGTTGTTAAATCAAGGTTCGATAAAGAAAGATGTGATTGCAAAAATAAAAGAGCACTCACTTTTAGGTGAAATTTTTGCAAATGCTCTTCTTAATTCAAATGCATCAGCAGCTCATATCAAAGAGGCTATAGAAGAGTCAGGAAGAGCAGTGAACTACAAGCTTGAAAAATACCTGCCAACATTGGGCACAATTGCAGCAGTAGCCCCTCTTTTAGGCCTCTTGGGAACAGTCATAGGTATGGTCGATCTTTTTAGCTCATTTACAAACAGTGGTCATGACGTAGCTGTATTTGCAAGAGGTATTTCTGTTGCTTTGTATAATACAGCAGCGGGTATTGTTGTAGCAGTTCCTGCAATGATTTTTTATCGCTTTTTTAGATCTAAAGTAGATGATTTAATCTTTGATATGGAGCAACAAGCGCTTAAACTGATTGAATCTATAGGTGTTCGTAAATAAATAATTAGGATTACATATGAATTTTCAACGAGGAAAAAAGCACGAAGAAATGGAATTAAACTTGGTTCCTTTAATCGACGTATTATTGGTTATTATTATTTTCCTTGTCGTGAGTACAACCTTTTCTAGATTTAGCGAATTAAAAATTAATCTTCCGACCGCTGAAGCTAATAGCCCGGATAAAAAGCCTAATGTTATTAATGTATCTATTACTGCAGATGGTGTATATTCGATCAATGAAACACAACTCTCAAATAAGAGCCTTGAGTCTATTATTGCAGCCTTAAAAAATTCGTCTAAAG
>JBEEPP010000021.1:0-8768 GCA_041191045.1 Pseudomonadota bacterium | reverse complement strand
TTATCTGCAATTACAGCTGGATTTCTTGGATCGTCTTCCGGAATACCTGCTTCAACTTTACCTACCAAGTCAGCGCCTACGTCTGCACCTTTGGTAAAGATACCGCCGCCTAAACGCGCAAAAATTGAGATGAGTGAAGAACCAAAAGCGAGTCCGATAAGAGGATTTAAATTAGTTGCTTCAGCGCCACCTAGGTACATATAAAAACCTGTCACACCAAGAAGACCAAGTCCGACCACTAGTAATCCTGTAATAGCACCACCTTTAAAGGCGACATCAAGTGCTGGCACAATCCCATTTGTAGCAGCTTGTGCCGTTCTAACATTTGCTTTGACAGAGACATTCATACCGATGAATCCGCAAGCGCCAGAAAGCAACGCGCCAATGACAAAGCCTAATGCGGTATCTTTGGAAATAAAAATACCAATTAGAATTGTTAAAACAATACCTACAATCGATATTGCTTTATATTGTCTTGCAAGATAAGCTTGGGCGCCTTCTTGAATGGCGAGGGCGATTGCCTGCATTTTTGAGTTGCCAGCGGGCAATTTAAATATCCATGCGCTCATGACTGCACCATAAAGAATTGCTAAAAGTGCTGCGCCAATAATAAGGTTAAGTTCTGACATACATGCTCCTATATTTTGGAAATCTTAAAATGAAAAACTTATACGATAAATTATCACATTCAATAGCTTTGTCACTACTAAACTTATAATTTTAATTATAGATTAGCCTGCGAAAAGCATTGACAAGCCTATTAAAATTAATAGGCAGGCGAATATTTTTTTTAATGATGAAATAGAAATTTGATGTATCCATTTTGTTGCTAGCCGCACAAAAATAAGACTTGAAGCCGTCATAAATATAAGACCGGGTAAATAGATGTAGCCGATACTGAATTGAGGTAGTTGGCTAACATATAAGCCATTTTTTATAAATCCAAATGAAGCACCCAGCCCAATAAATACTCCTAGGGAGCTAGAGAGTCCGACAGCAAGCCTAGGATTAACTTTGTGATAAATAAAATAAGGCACAAACATAGTGCCTCCTCCAATTCCAATAATAGTGGAGACAGAGCCTATTATGAATCCATAAAGGTTAGCAAAAATAAATGACGGTAATTGAACTAAACTCTTGATTTTAGGAGATTTAAAAATTTCAAAGGCGGCAAGGAAAGTGTAGACAATAAAAGCGTGCTTAATAAATGCAAAATTTAAATGAGGAATGATAAAAGCCATAGCCAAAGAACCTAAAAAAACTCCAGGGATATAATGTGCTGCCGTTGACCAGCTCATATTGTTCCGTTTTGTATGAAAAAAACTCGACACTCCCCCTGTAAAAATAATGGCAGCAAGAGAAGTTCCAATAGCCATAAGCATTGCTTGATCAAAGGCAACTTGATGAAAATGAATTAAGAGATAAGTTAGAAGAGGCACAATCATAAGGCCGCCGCCAATCCCGAGAAGCCCAGATAGAGTGCCAACAAAGCTTCCAGTAATTAAGAGTATGACCGCTTCAGTCAGAATTTGCATGATGTTTAATGAGTTTAATGAGGCGATGTCTTAGAGGTGAATCCTCTAGACTGCTGAGAAGATTTTCGAAAGCTGATTTAGCTTGCGCAGGAAAGCTTTTAGATCGGGGCGGCATCACTTTAGAATTTTTAACCACCAATTTTATTTTTAAAGATTTAATTGGATTTGCATAAGGTATTTCTTTTTGAATACCCTCATTTAATTCCTTCAGAAGTGAAGATTCAATAAACTTTAATTTGCTGGCAATGCCACTATTTTCAACATAGACGGTCAAAATATCGTCTCGAATCCCACCGATATGAGATAAAGGGACTAGTTTGGTTGGGGCCTTGATAGACCATAGCTTTTGATAGCTAGAAATCGAGCGATTTTTCTCTCTAATTAAGGAAAATACTTCACTTTCCAAAAGCTTGTTAACGGGCTTCATAAGTTATAATTATCTATTATTTAAGCTAAATTTAGACTTCAATGCGAATTATCTTTGTTACAAATAGTACATCAAAGCCAAAAAGTATCCATGTAGTAACTTTTGTTGCCATAATCTTTTTGCTTTTTATTGTACTTATTCAAGGTATTAACTGGCTTGATTCGAAATATAACGGCGGTATTGAAGAAAAGAAATCATTAATCAACCTCAAACTTGATCTTAATTTAGGGAGTTTTCAGAAAAATTTAGATGTTTATGCAACCCAAATTGGCGAACTTCAAGCGCGTTTAATACGTATAGATAATCAAGCTCAGAGACTTCAAGATTTTGCTAAAGAGAAATTAAAAACAAATGAAAAGATGCCTAAGCCAGCTCCAATAAAATCGTCTGGCCAAGGCGGGCCCTTCGTCCCTGAAAAGAATTTTTCTGAGACTGAACTTCAATCATTTATTGATAAGCTAACGCTTGATATTGAAAAACACGAAGAGTACTACAATAATTTAGAAGCTTTTTATCTAAAACAAAGTGTGTTTAAAGACACTTTACCTAATGCCTCCCCTGTCAATGTGCCTTTCAATTCATCAAGTTATGGCTGGAGGGTGGATCCTTTTTTAGGTGTAAGGGCATTTCATGAAGGATTAGACTTTAGCGCGGATGTAGGCCAACCCATTAAGGCAACGGCTGCAGGCATTGTCTTAGCCTCCGAGGTAACCCCTGAATATGGCAATATGGTCCGTATTTCTCATGGGTCTGGACTTGAAACACGATATGCACATGCATCTAAATTATTAGTGAAAGAAGGTGAGCGTATTAAAAAGAATCAAGTTATTGCACTAGTAGGCAATACTGGAAGATCGACAGGGCCACATCTTCATTATGAAATTAGAATGAATGGTGAGTCTTTAGATCCTCGCAAGTATCTTCAATATTAATTATTTCAAACTATCTCGATTAAGAATATTCATATTATGTTAAAGACCATTGTTAAGAATTTGTTTGGAAGCAGAAACGATCGACTCCTTAAAGAGTATGGTAAAAAAGTTCAGCAAATAAATTCGTTAGAAGAGGCAATTAAAAAACTGAGTGACACCGCTCTTAAGGCTAAAACTTCAGAATTTAAAAAATGTATTAGTGAAGGACAAAAACTAGATGATTTGCTTGTTGAGGCTTTTGCTGTCGTAAGAGAAGCGAGTCGCCGTGTATTGGAAATGCGCCATTTTGATGTGCAACTTATGGGCGGCATGGCCCTTCATGATGGAAAAATTTCAGAAATGCGGACAGGTGAAGGTAAGACACTTGTTGCTACATTACCTACATACCTTAATGCCCTTGAAGGCAAAGGTGTGCACGTTATTACAGTCAATGATTATCTTGCAAAACGAGATGCGGAGTGGATGGGTCAAATATATAGATTCTTAGGCCTAGAAGTCGGTATTAATTTGTCTAGTATTTCAAGTGAGGAGAAGAAAAAAGCTTATCAAGCTGATATCACTTATGGCACTAATAATGAATTTGGTTTTGATTATTTAAGAGATAACATGATCTTCGCTAAAGAAGAGCGTGTTCAGAGAAAATTACATTACGGTTTAGTTGATGAAGTTGACTCAATTTTAATTGATGAGGCAAGAACACCTCTTATTATTTCAGGGCAAGCTGAAGATAACATCGATCTTTACACAAAGATTGATTTGGTTGTAGCCAAGCTTTCAAGACAAAAAACTGAAGAAGAAAATGGTGACTACTGGGTAGATGAAAAAGCACATCAAGTAGTTCTTTCAGAAAGTGGCCATGAAAATGTAGAACAGCTATTAATCAAAGCAGGATTATTATCTCAACAATCAAGCTTATATGATGCAACTAATATTTCACTTGTCCATCATATTAACGCCTCATTGAAAGCAAGGAACCTCTTTAATAAAGACCAGCATTATGTAGTGCGAGATAACAGCATTATTATTGTTGATGAGTTTACGGGAAGAATGATGCCGGGTCGCAGATGGTCAGAAGGCATTCATCAGGCTGTTGAGGCTAAAGAAGGCGTTGAAATACAAAAGGAAAATCAAACGCTAGCTTCTATTACATTCCAAAATTATTTTAGGATGTATCAAAAGTTATCTGGGATGACAGGTACAGCTGATACCGAGGCTTATGAATTTAGTCAAATTTACGGATTAGAAACTATTATTATCCCTCCTCACAGAACGACTCAAAGAAAAGACATGATGGATAAAGTGTATCGCACTTCTCAAGAGCGATATGCTGCAGTGATTGAAGATATTAAAGCGTGTCAAAAAATAGAACAGCCAGTTTTGGTAGGTACTACGTCAATTGAAAATTCGGAGCTTATTTCTGCATTACTTACAAAAGCAAAATTAAAGCATCAAGTATTGAATGCAAAACATCATGAAAAAGAAGCGCATATTATTGCGCAAGCAGGGCGTCCAGGCATGATTACTATCGCAACTAATATGGCAGGCCGGGGAACAGATATTGTGCTGGGCGGAGGTATTGAAACAGATATTCATGAAATTAAATTAAACGACAAATTAACTGAAAGTAAAAAAGAAAAAGAAATTAAAGCGCTTAAAGACGCATGGAAAGAACAGAATAGCTTGGTAGTTAAAGCAGGTGGACTTCATATTATTGGCACTGAAAGACACGAATCAAGACGTGTGGATAATCAGCTCAGAGGCCGCGCAGGTAGGCAGGGAGATCCAGGATCTAGTCGATTTTATTTGTCTCTAGAGGATTCATTATTAAGAATTTTTGCATCAGATCGCGTCTCAGCTATTATGGAAAAGCTTAAGATGCCCGAAGGTGAAGCTATTGAGCATTCATGGGTAACAAAAGCTATTGAAAATGCTCAAAGGAAAGTGGAAGGGCGTAATTTTGACATCAGAAAACAGTTGCTTGAATACGATGATGTTGCAAACGATCAAAGAAAAGTAATTTATGAACAAAGAAATGAATTGCTTGATTCTGATCAAACGGCAGAAACAATCGCTGCGATGAGAGCAGACGTTCTTCGTGATCTCATGCAAGGACATATTCCTCCAGGCAGCATGGAAGATATGTGGGATATTCCATCCTTGGAGAAAATTTTAGTTTCTGATTATGGTTTAAATCTTTCTATCAAAGCATGGGTTGATAAAGAACCTCAAATTGATATAGAAGAGATTTATGAGAGAGTCATTACCTTCGCTAATAAGCAATATCAGGAAAAAGAATCTTTAGTTGGTAAAGATACTATTCGGCATTTCGAAAAAACAGTGATGTTACAAAGTATTGATCATCACTGGAGAGAGCATTTGTCATCTCTTGATCATTTAAGACAAGGCATACATTTACGCTCTTATGCGCAAAAAAATCCTAAGCAAGAATATAAAAAAGAAGCATTTGAATTATTTGGATATCTTTTAGATACAGTCAAAACTGAAGTCACTCGTATTACTATGGTTGTAAAAATAAAGAATGAGGCTGAAGTCAACGAGATCGATGAAAAAAATAAAGATGAAATTAAAAAATCATCTAGAAAAAAAGAAGACGCGAAAAATGCTTTTCCTAAAGTTGGTAGAAATGATCCTTGTCCATGCGGAAGCAATAAAAAATATAAACAATGTCATGGCACTTTAGACTAATTAAAGAGAGTTTATTATTTTGATTGAATCTCCCTGTATTGGCGTTTGCATTATTAATAAAGAGCACCAGTTTTGTGAGGGTTGCTTTCGAAGTGAAGATGAAATTTCCGAATGGATCAGACTAAGCGATGATCAAAAAAAAGAGATTAATCAATTGGCAGCTCAAAGACAGATTAATCTTATTTCGTTTTAATTAATAATTTTTTCTTATACTCGCATAAATCCTTGATCACACAATTGCTGCATTTTGGAAGTCTTGCTGTGCAGGTATATCTCCCATGAAGAATCAATAAATGGTGTGCATCCTTTAAAAATTCTTTTGGCGTCACTTTCATCAATTTTTTTTCTACTTGAAGTACATTATCACCTGGCGCAATATTTATTCGATTTGAAATTCTAAATATATGCGTATCAACCGCAATCGCTGGCTCATTAAAAATTGTATTTAAAATAACGTTGGCTGTTTTTCTTCCAACACCAGGAAGTGATTCAAGCAACAATCGATCATGGGGTACCTCGCCTTTAAATTTAGTATGAATAATCCTTGCGGTTTCAAGTATATTTTTTGCCTTTGTTTTATATAGCCCAATGGTTTTTATGCAAGACTCAATATCACTTAACTGCATTTGAGCTAGTTGTTTTGCGCTGGATGCTTTATCAAATAGTAATAAGGTGGCTTTATTGACTGATTTATCAGTCGCTTGTGCAGATAAAATAACCGCGATCAGGAGTTGAAAAGGTGTTTGATAATTAAGCTCAGTAGTAGGATGAGGTGTATTTTTTGATAGCGCTTCAAAAATCTTAAACCGCTTCTGAGGGCCCATAAAAATTAACTAGCGTGCTTCGATGCGGTTTTTTAATGCAATTAGACAAGCCAAACCTATGAAGGCTCCAGGAGGAAGGATAGCCAAAAGAAAGCCGTTGTAATTACCAAAAAAATGGACCACTAAATTACTGGCTGAAGGGCCTAGTATGAGATCAATTCCAGACAACAAAGTGCCTTTACCGAAGAACTCTCTTAATCCGCCAAGAAGAGCCAGAACCATCGCTAAACCAAGGCCCATAAAAAGACCATCAAAAAATGAAGATGTGGTTTCGTTCTTTGCGGCAAAAGACTCAACACGAGCCAAAACAATACAATTTGTGACAATCAATGGAATAAAAATCCCTAAAGCTTTGTAAAGCGGCTCAATATAAGCATGAATGCTGAAGTCAATAATAGTTACAAGCGAGGCTATGATAAGAATAAAAACTGGGACTCTAATTTCGGTCGGAATAAATTTACGAATAGGCGATACTGAAGCATTTGATACAGCCATTACAAGGGCTGTTGCTATCCCAAGACTTAAGCCATTAATTACAGAAGTAGTGACAGCAAGAGTCGGGCATAGGCCAAGAAGTTGAACTACTCCTGGATTTTGCTTCCAAAACCCATCAAATGCAATTTTCTTAATATCGCTCATGATGCAAATAGCCTTTTTTTATTTTCTTTTGAGTATAGAAGACATTTATACGTCGATTTAACGACAGCTCGAGACGTAATAGTTGCTCCAGATACATATTCAAAATCACCATCGTCTTTTTTAACGGCCCATTGTTTTTCCGCTAATTTATCTAAAGATTTGAAATTAAAATTTTTAATCCACTGACTTTTGTCAATCTCAATATAATCTCCCAAGCCTGGTGTTTCTTTATGGGTAATAACTCTTACACCTAGTATTTTATCTTCTTGATCAATACCTACAAGTGTTTTGATTTCGCCACTGTAGCCATCAGGCGCAATAGTCTCAATAATCACTGCTATCACTTGATTATTTTTTTTTGCTCGATAAACATCAATATTTTTTTTGTTTCCGAGGAGGGGGTTGGGCTCAATAGAGATTGTATCTTTTACGAGATTGTTATCATAAAGATTCGCCGGAATTACTTGATTTAAAAAAATTCTTTTTGCTTTTTCATCGCTTTCTTCAATTGGAGATTTTGTCATAAAGTAGAAAATACTTAGAGCCGTTGATGCTGCCAAGGAAAAGATAATCATAGTTGTTGCGGTGATTGATATTTTCTTAAAGTGATCTTTCAACATAAATTTATTTATGACCGAAAATTCTTGGTTGAGTGAGACTATCAATAAGAGGCACGCAGATATTTAAAAACAATACCGCAAAAGCAATTCCCTCTGGATAGCCGCCGAAAATTCGAATGATAAGTACTAATATAGCTATGCCCATAGCAAAATAGATTTTTCCTTTAGGCGTTGTTGGGGCGCTTACTGGATCGGTGATTATAAAAAAAGCACAGAGTATGCTTCCACCACTCATAATGTGAAACAAGGGAGATGCAAATGTATCAGGCGAAGTGATTTTAAAAAGCAAGGCTGAAACAAATAAGGTAGCTAAAAAAGCAACAGGTAAATGCCATGAAATAATTTTCTCTTTGAGCAAATAAAGACCACCAGCAAGATATCCTAAATTAATTAACTCTAATCCTCTCCCGCCAACAAAACCAAATATTTTATCTTGTTGAATACTTGCTAAAGGTTGATTCAAAGTCAGTTGCGTTTTAATGTAATCAAGAGGGGTTGCAGAGCTCATTGCATCAAGGGTTTCTTTCGACAACAAGTTGCTATTAAAAATAACTTTAATTTGATCCAGCCAGTCCGTATGACCAATCATAAGATTGGAAGGTATTTGCCAGTGCGTCATGATCGACGGAAACGAAATAAGTAAGATTGCGTATCCCACCATGGCTGGATTAAATAAGTTGTAACCGAGTCCTCCGTATACATGCTTACCAAAAATAATACAAAGAATTGTACCTAAGACAATAATCCACCAAGGCGCTATGGAAGGAACAGAGAGGGCGAGAAGCCATGCAGTGACCAGTCCACTACCATCTAGTATAAATGGCTTGATAGGTAATTTTCTTATGGCAAGAATGGCACTTTCAGTCAATACGACTGTAATAGATGCGAGAAGAATATTTATAATGACACCTAGACCAAAAACATAAACATATAAAGCTATACCAGGAATGAGGGCGAGCAAAACTTTAATCATAATTATGCTGATTGAAGGCGCATTAACAACGTAAGGAGATCTATTTTCCATATTAGTTTTTTATATTTTCTTGTTGGGTTTGTTTAACTCTTTCCATAGCCGCAGCAATCGT
>JBEEPP010000020.1:0-8893 GCA_041191045.1 Pseudomonadota bacterium | reverse complement strand
GTTCATCCATAAACATAGATAACCTTGCATGTTATAAGCATAAAAGCTCCTCTCACAAATGCTCAATTCTCGGTAATATGTCACTTCCTTAATTACCTAATTGCCTATAAAATAGGCAACTTTCCCCAAGTAAATATTATAAAGACCGTGCAAATAGGCTCCATTTCCATTAAAAACAATCTCGTAGTCGCTCCCATGGCCGGCGTCACAGATCGTCCTTTCCGTCAACTTTGTAAAAAGTTTGGTGCTGGGATGGCTGTAAGTGAAATGGTGACATCAAATTCTCTTCTATACGGCAGTCAAAAAACACTTCGCCGCGCTAATCACGAAGGCGAAGTAGATCCAATCTCAGTTCAAATTGCTGGTGCTGACCCAAAAATGATGGCTGAAGCAGCTCAGTTTAATGTAGGTCATGGTGCTCAAATTATCGATATCAATATGGGCTGTCCTGCAAAAAAAATATGTAATGTCATGGCAGGATCAGCACTTCTCAAAGATGAACCGCTTGTACAAAAAATATTATCTTCCGTGGTTAAATCTGTAGATGTTCCTGTCACATTAAAAATAAGAACTGGTTGGGACACCAAAAATCGTAATGCAATAGAAATTGCAAAAATTGCCGAAGACATTGGCATTAAAGCATTAGCCATTCATGGTAGAACAAGAGCTTGTTTATACATGGGCGATGCTGAATATGACACCATCGCCGAAGTAAAACAGTCAGTCAAAATTCCCGTTATTGCGAATGGTGATATTACTTCACCAGAAAAAGCTAAATTTGTTTTAGATTACACCGGTGTAGATGGAGTAATGATCGGAAGAGCTGCCCAAGGTAAACCTTGGATTTTTAGAGAAATTGATCACTATCTCAAAACAGGAAAGCATTTAGATAACCCGTCTACCGATGAAATCAAAAATATAACGATTGCTCATGTAAAAGAGCTTTATGATTTTTATGGTGAAAACGCAGGATTAAAAATTGCAAGAAAACATATCTCTTGGTACACAAAAGGATTAAAAAATTCTGCAAATTTCAGACATCATATGAATACAATTGAAACAATCGATGCCCAAATTAAAACAATCGAAGATTATTTTAATTTTCTTTCAATTGAATCCCCTTATATAAAGTATGAAGAAGAAATGTTGGTAGCTTAATGGAAAAAAAAACAGATATCCCTGATTGTATAAACGAATCTTTAGATCAATATTTCAAAGACTTGGATGGCGAGCATCCAACGAATGTTTACGATATGGTTATCGGCATAGTAGAGAAACCATTATTAACTTATATTATGGGCATTTCAAAAGGCAACCAAAGTAAGGCTGCAGAAATTCTTGGTCTTAATAGAAACACGCTCAGAAAAAAATTAAAACAACACAAAATTGATATCTAGTTATGATTAAAATAAAAAGAGCCCTTATAAGCGTATCAGACAAAAAAGGTATTATCGATCTCGCTAAGACGCTAATTAAGTTCAACGTTGAAATTTTATCAACTGGTGGCACAGCAAAATTATTTGCTGAAAATAATATTTCTGTCATCGAGGTCAGTGATTACACCGGCTTCCCTGAAATGTTAGATGGGAGAGTAAAAACACTTCATCCAAAGATACATGGCGGGATTCTTGGAAAAAGAGATGACGAAAAACATTTACAAACGATGACTAAATCTAATATTCCTTTAATTGATTTGGTGGTAGTGAACTTATATCCATTCGAAGCAACCATATCCAAAGAAAACTGTCTGCTATCTGAAGCTATTGAGAATATAGATATCGGCGGTCCAGCAATGATTAGGTCTTCAGCCAAAAATTATAATGGTGTAGCTATAGTAACTGATGCTTCGGATTATAAAATGATTGAAGATGAATTAAATAAAAATGATGGCGCTCTTAATCTGGAATGTAGATTTAATTTAGCTAAGAAAGCTTTTGAACATACTGCCAAATATGATTCAGCCATTTCAAATTATCTCAATGGACTAGATACAAATAAAAATGTAACTTACCCAAATAAACTGAACCTCGCATTTAACAAAAAGATGGATTTACGTTACGGCGAGAATCCGCATCAAAGCGCATCCTTTTATGTTGATGAAATAACTAACAAAGGATCATTGGCAAGCTTTAGACAATTGCAAGGTAAAGAACTTTCATACAACAATTTAAATGATGCAGATACAGCATGGGAATGTGTTAAAAGCTTCAAGCTTCCTTCTTGTGTCATCGTAAAACATGCCAACCCATGCGGAGTAGGCTCTTCTGATAACTTATTAGATGCTTATAAAAAAGCATTTCTAACTGACCCAACATCTGCGTTTGGGGGCATTATTGCTTGCAATTCACCGCTAGACAAAAATACCGCATCTCAAATTATCACCCAATTTGTAGAAGTTGTAATTGCTCCATCTTACGAAGCTGAGTCACTTAAAATATTTGAATCAAAGCCGAACATCAGATTACTAGAAGTGCCACTAGACAATAAGTTTAATCCTTTTGAATTAAAAAAAATTGGTGGCGGTTTGCTCGTTCAGTCTCCCGATAATTTCAATATAGATATGGATCATTGCAAAATAGTTTCTAAACTCAAACCTAATCAAGAACAAATAGCCGATATGCTTTTTGCATGGCGCGTCGCTAAATATGTCAAATCAAATGCGATTGTATTTTGCAAAAATAATCAAACATTAGGAATCGGTGCAGGCCAAATGAGCAGAGTAGACAGCACCAAGATTGCATCGATCAAAGCTCAAAATGCAAATCTTGATTTAACAAATTCAGTGGTCGCTTCGGACGCATTCTTTCCTTTTAGAGATGGTATTGATGTGCTGGCCGCGGCTGGAGCAAAATGCGTTATTCAACCTGGCGGAAGCCTTAGAGATGAAGAAGTTATATCTGCTGCCGACGAATTAGGTCTCGTCATGTTATTTACTGGATATCGTCACTTTAGGCATTAATTTATGAAAGTTCTAGTCATTGGAAGTGGCGGCAGAGAGCATGCAATGGCATGGAAACTTTCTCAAAGTAACAAAGTAAATTCTGTTTTTGTTGCGCCAGGTAATGGTGGAACTCATCTTAATCCAAAATTCAAGAATATCGATCTGATTGATATTAACCTTCTTGCAGATTTCGCAATTGAAGAAAAAATTGACCTGACTGTCATTGGCCCAGAACTCCCTCTTTCTAAAGGTATTGTTGATTTATTTCGATCTAAACATTTAAATATTTTTGGGCCCACTCAAAAAGCTGCTCAACTTGAAAGCTCTAAAGATTTTGCTAAAGATTTCATGTATAGACACAAAATTCCTACTGCAAAATATAAAACATTTAAAATACCTGATGAAGCGCATCGCTATATTGATGAGGAAGGCGCGCCTATTGTAATTAAAGCAGATGGATTAGCTTCAGGAAAAGGTGTCATCGTCGCTATGACTTTAAAAGAAGCTCATGATGCAATCGACTTTATGCTGGTAGATAATAGATTTGGTGATGCTGGAGCCAAGGTTGTTATTGAGGAATTTCTTGAAGGTGAAGAAGCTAGCTTTATGGTGATCTGTGATGGTCAAACAATTTTGCCACTTGCAACCAGTCAAGATCATAAAAGACTTTTAGATCATGACATGGGACCTAACACAGGTGGCATGGGAGCATATTCACCTGCACCTATAGTTACTGATGAACTTTACTCTAAAGTTATGAAAGAAATTATCTATCCAACCATTCATGGTATGGCTAATGATGGCATTCCTTTCACTGGATTTCTATATGCAGGATTAATGATTACCAAAAAAGGTGAAGTTAAAACATTGGAATACAATTGTCGAATGGGAGATCCTGAAACTCAGCCCATTCTTATGAGACTTAAAAGTGATTTTTTTGAAATACTATACAAATCAGCAATTGGACAACTTGATTCAACAAAAATTGAATGGGATAAAAGAACTGCGCTGGCTGTCGTTTTAGCTTCAGCAGGCTACCCTGAAACTCCAAAGTTAAATGATGAAATTCATATTGAAGACCGTCTCATTTCTGATACTTATATTTTCCATGCAGGCACAATTTTTAAAGATAATAAACTTCTCACTTCTGGAGGCAGGGTATTAGCTATCACAGCCCTTGGTGATTCTGTCAAAGAAGCTCAATCGAAAGTTTATGAGGCAATCAATACTGTCAAATTTAATGGCGCCCAATATCGAAGAGACATAGGCTTCAGAGCGCTAAATAATAATTAGAAAACATATGATTAATTCAAATATAGTTTATGAATACTTTAACAATCTTCAAACAAATATTATTGAAACACTTCAGATTGTCGATGGAAAAAACTTTATTAATGATTCATGGCAACGAAAAGAAGGCGGAGGCGGTACTTCTTGCCTTTTAGAAAACGGTAATGTATTTGAAAGGGCTGGCGTTGGATTTTCACATGTATTGGGTGATAAGCTGCCGCGCTCAGCAAGCGTAGCTCATCCAGATGCAGTAGATAGAAAATGGGAGGCTATGGGTCTTTCGCTCGTATTACATCCCAAAAATCCATATGCGCCTACAGTGCATATGAATGTAAGATTTTTTATTGCAAAAAAAGAAGGTCTTGAAGATATTTGGTGGTTTGGTGGTGGTATGGATTTAACTCCTTATTATGGCTTTGACGAGGATGCCATTCATTTTCATCAAACACTTAAAACTATGCTTGATCTTTACGATAAAAAACTTTATTCGAAATTTAAAAAAAATTGTGATGAATACTTCTACCTAAAACACCGCAATGAACCTCGCGGTATTGGTGGTATTTTTTACGATGATTTTAATCAATTAGGCTTTGATAAATCTTTTAATTTAAATAAATCTGTAGGTGACGTTTTTTTAAATGCGTATCTGCCTATTCTTCAGCGAAGAAAAGATATTCATTACACTGAAAAAGAAAGAGACTTTCAACTGTATCGACGCGGTCGATATGTGGAATTTAATTTAATATTTGATCGCGGTACTTTATTTGGGTTGCAATCTAATGGTCGAACTGAATCAATTTTAATGTCTATGCCACCGATGGTGCAATGGAAGTATGACTGGAAACCAGAAGCAGGTAGCAAAGAAGAAAAGTTATATACATATTTTTTAACAAATAAAGATTGGTTAGGTCATGAGTAATCTATTTGAAAAAATTTTTAGAAAAAAACATATAAACCATAAACATCCGGCTCATCTAAAAAAATGTTTAAGTGCACTAGATTTAACACTGCTTGGCATTGGCTGCATTATTGGTACAGGTATATTTGTCTTAACCGGAATTGCAGCTGCAAATCAAGCTGGTCCGGCGGTTATTTTGTCTTTCATAGTTTCAGGTTTTGCATGTGCTTTTGCAGCATTAGCCTACGCAGAATTATCATCATCGATTGGCGGTTGTGGAAGTGCATACGGCTATAGTTATGTTGCATTTGGTGAATTTTTTGCATGGGTTATTGGTTGGATTCTTTTGATGGAGTATGGAATGTCTATTGCTGCAGTTGCAAATGGATGGTCTGGATATTTTAATAATGCACTCACCGCTATGGGTATCGGTCTTCCAGAATCATTATCAAAAGCCCCTGCATTAGGAGGTATGGTTAATCTTCCAGCAATGGTCATAATTCTAATTATCATGTCTTTGCTAATTATAGGGGCAAAGCAAAGTGCTAAATTTAATGCAGCAATGGTTTTTATTAAACTTTTAACCATCACACTATTTATTTCGGTCGCTATTTTTAATGTGAATCCATCCAATTGGCATCCTTTTATGCCTTATGGATGGTTTTCAACATTACCTGATGGGAAAACTGTTGGCGTTCTCGCAGGTGCTTCTTTAGTATTTTTTGCGTATGTTGGTTTCGATGCAGTCTCAACTGCTGCTGAAGAGGCTATCAATCCGCAAAGAGATTTGCCTAGAGGCATTATTGGTTCACTTGCTTTTTGCACAGCGATATACATCATAGTATCTTTATTGCTTACTGGGGTCGTTCCATACCAAGAACTTAATGTGTCTTCCCCTGTAGCTTATGCGCTCCAAAAAATAGGATTTCAAGGGGCCTCTGCAGTTGTAGCTACTGGCGTTATTACAGGACTTACAACTGTAATGCTTGTTCTTTATTACGCCTTAACAAGAATTATTTTTGCAATGAGTAGGGATGGGTTATTGCCTCATACTTTAAGTGAAGTCAATAAAACCACTAACACGCCTGTGAGAGTTATTGTGTTTTGTGGCCTTATCATTTCTCTAATTGCTGGCTTTATACCACTTGGCACTTTAGCTGAAATTGTTAATATTGGTACATTAGCTGCTTTTGTGATTGTTTCATTAGGAGTGATTTTTATAAGAAAACTTCATAAAAATAATAAAGCGACTTTTAAGAATAAATGGCATCCACTTATCCCTGTTCTGGGAATTTTTTCATGTGGCGCCTTAATGTTTTTCTTGCCGCTTGAAACTTGGAGAAGATTTTTAATTTGGATATTGATTGGTATTGTTTTCTACTTTGTTTACTCAATTAAACATAGTCATCTAAATAAAAAACCGGCCTAAGCCGGTTTTTTATTACGTTATTACTTGATTAAAGAGAAAGAACCCATTGAACAATTGTTTTAATATCTTCTTCTTTAACTTGCGGGTGAGGTGGCATTGGAACTGGGCCCCAAACGCCGCTACCGCCTGCTTTTACTTTAGCAACTAATTTCGCTTCAGCCCCTTTGTCACCTTTATACTTGGCTGCAACATCTTTATAAGATGGTCCAACCACTTTTTTTTCAACGCCATGACAAGCTAAACATCCACTTTTTTGAGCTAACGCTTCAGCAGCTTTAGCATCTGCGGCTTGAGCTTGATTTGCTAAAAACGCACCGACCATTGCAACACTTAAAATTACTGATTTCATATTATTTCAACCCTTAAATTGATTTTGCGATTGTTATGATACTCCTAAACTTATTTAAATTAAAAGTAATTTAAATAAAATTAGCCCATTAATATTCTTGAACTAAATACTCAGCTATTAGGCTATGTGATTGGTTTGGATAGACTATTATACTGTTCTCAAGAGCGTTGACGCTTTCCACACAAATCATTTTTTTCCATTCATGCTCAGTGCCCATATCAACCATAGTTTTAACTTTTTTATCCCAGGGCGTCCAAATCACCGTTGATTCGCTATTTTGTTTTTGTATAGTAATTTTTCGATTAAACCCCTCATCATGAATCACGCATGTATCTTTTGTATTTAAATAAACTCTATCAAATTCAGCATCAAATTTAATTTGATCTTCTTGAGTAAATTTTTTATATCCTCTGACTTTATCTGAATAGATTTTATTTTCTAAACCTGTCACCTTAATGTTTTCTATGTCACTTATTCCAAAATAAGTGTGATAGCCCTCGCCAATTAAAAAAGGCTGCTCAGATAGATTTGTTGTTTTAAGGTCTAAATGAATTGAGTTTCCAACTGTGATAGTAAGTTCTAAATTAAATTGATATGAAAGCTGCCTATTAACCTCAGGAGTTGGAAGCATTACCAGTGTGACTTTAGTAGCGCCATTTTCTAAATCAATAACATCATTAATACGCCATGGAATGACTCTTGCAAATCCGTGAGGACAAAAACTTCCATCGGTAGGATGAGCGCCAAACCAGGGCCAGCAAATGGGGACACCGCCTCGAATAGATCTTCCATGCATGTATCTCGCATTGCTTGAAAGCCAGAACACTTCCTCTTTTACATTATGTGGCTTCCATTGCATCAAATGAGCACCCTGAAGAGCAATCTTTGCAGAAGCTAACTCATTATTAATTGTGATAAATTTTAATCCAACTTCATTTTGGCTAATCTCATAACTTTGAGCAGAGGATATATTTTTTTCGCTTAACATTTTAAAATTAAATTTCTTCTAATTTTGAAATATCTCGAATAGCGCCCTTGTCAGCACTTGTAGTCATTAATGCATAAGCCCTTAGTGCTTGAGATACTTTTCTTGTCCTTGGTTTAGGTTTCCAAGCATCTTTACCTTTAGCATTCATTTTATTTTTTCTTTGAGCGAGAGTTGCATCATCGACCATTAAATTAATTGTTCTATTCGGAATATCAATTTCAATCTGATCATTTTCTTCAATAAGTGCTATCTCTCCTTGTTCTGCAGCTTCCGGTGATATATGTCCAATACTTAGCCCTGATGTTCCTCCAGAAAATCTTCCGTCAGTTAAAAGTGCACAAACCTTACCGAGACCTTTAGACTTGAGGTAAGAAGTTGGGTATAACATTTCTTGCATGCCCGGACCACCTCGAGGTCCTTCGTAGCGAATCACAACAACGTCACCTGGTTTAATTTGATCGGCTAAAATTGCCTCTACAGCAGCGTCTTGACTTTCAAATACACGCGCAGGTCCAGAGAAAATACGCAATACAGAAGTCGGAACGCTAGTCGTATAACGCAACTCTTCTGCTTCAAACATACTTATATCAATGCCTGCTGTTTTTACAATACAGCCATTACGTGCAATATTTCCAAACAAAGCTGCGAGCCCACCGTCTTGGCTGTATGCGTGATCTTTATCTCGAATACAACCAGAAGTTCTGTCATCATCTAAAGTTGGATAGAGCATGCTTTGACTAAATGCAATTGTCGTGGGTATGCCTCCTGGTGCAGAACGATAAAAATTTTTTACTTCTTCATTTTTGGTTGTCATAATATCCCAATGATCTATTGCTTCTCCTAGAGTTTTGGAGTGGACTGTAGAAACATCTCTATGAATTAATGAAGCACGATCAAGCTCTCCCAATATTCCCATCACACCGCCAGCTCTATGAACGTCTTCCATGTGGAACTTATCCGTAGCAGGTGCTACTTTTGCTAAACAAGGTACTTTTCTT
>JBEEPP010000019.1:0-8919 GCA_041191045.1 Pseudomonadota bacterium | reverse complement strand
TTTCTATAAACGTCATTACCAATTGCTACAATTTGTTTCAACATATCTTTCATATTGCCTGCAATCGTAATTTCTTCAACTGGGTAAGCAATACACCCGTCTTCAATCCAAAAGCCTGCAGCACCTCGGGAATAATCGCCAGTGACCATATTTAATCCATGGCCAAGCAACTCTGTTACAAGCAAACCTTTATGCATTGTTTTAATAAGATCATTCAGATCTTGATTGCCTGTCTTCACAATTAAATTATGAGCTCCGCCAGCGTTACCTGTTGATTGCATACCAAGCTTTCTAGCGGAATAAGAAGACAAAAGATATCCATTGATAGTGCCTTGATTTACCAATAATCTTGGGCGCGTTGCCACCCCTTCATCATCAAACATAGAGCTTGCGTCTCCGCGCAAAAGGAAGGGGTCTTCTTCAATGGTTAATTGATCACTTGCTATTTTTTTCCCAAGCGAATCCAAAAGAAATGAGGATTGACGATATAAATTACCCCCAGAAATAGCTGAAATAAGAGATGAAATAAGTCCTATAGCTATTGGCGCTTCAAAAATGACAGGAGCATGGCAGGTATGTATTTTTTTAGCTCCTAATCGAGACAGTGTTCGGGTGCCTGCTAATTTGCCAACTGAATCAACAGACTCTAAATCTTCAACATGTCTTGCAGATGAATACCAGTAGTCTCTTTGCATCATCGATTTTTCTTCAGCAATCACAGAACAGCCGATCGAATGTCTAGATGTTGGATAACCACCCATAAAACCATGGCTATTTGCATAAATAAAAATACCTTCAGAAGAAGAGATGCTAGCACCTTCGGAATTTGTAATTTTTTTACTAACATTAAGTGCTGATGTCTCGCATGTTTTTGCAAGATCAATCATATGGTCTACAGAAACATCCCATGCATTATGAAGATCAAGATCTTTCATATCAGTCGCCATAAGATTTTTATCAGCTAATCCAAATAAAGGATCTGGAGCTGTGTATCGTGCAATATTAAAAGCAGCGTCAACCGTATCTTTAATACTCTGTATAGATAAATCAGATGAACTTGAACTGCCCTTACGCTGTCCGTTAAATAGAGTGACAGAGAATCCTTTGTCTCTATTAATTTCAAGAGTTTCAAGGCTGCCTAAGCGAACAGAAATATTTTTACCCGTCCCAAAACTCACTTCCACTTCAGAAGCGGTCGCGCCTATTTTTTTTGCATAATCTAAAGTATGATCGGCAATTTTTTTTAAATGCTCCAAATCAAATTGATTTTTTTTCATGTCTTTATGGGTAGGAAAGTAAACCCTGTTATCATAACTTAGAAATAGTCACCCTTTAAAGTCACTTACATACATATGGCAAAAGACAAGGATCTAGAAAAAAATACCGTCAGCAGGACACAACTTAAGCTTGAAGCTGAGAAACTTCAATCGCTTGGATTGAAATTATGTGATTTATCTATATCTAAATTAAAGGCGCTGGATTTGCCACCAAATTTATTTGAAGCAATTTTGGCGATGCAAAAAATTACAAGCAATGGTGCTAAAAGGCGCCAAAGTCAATATATTGGCAAGCTCATGAGAAATTTTGATGCCACTGAATTAAATACCATTATGACGTTTTGGGATCAACAAGAGCTCAAAGAAAAACAACACTTTCATAATATAGAATTGTGGCGAAAAAGATTAGTTGAGGAACCGGGAAGCGTTAATGATTTCCTAACAAAAT
Source organism: Pseudomonadota bacterium (assembly GCA_041191045.1). GTDB lineage: Bacteria > Pseudomonadota > Gammaproteobacteria > Burkholderiales > Methylophilaceae > Methylopumilus. Next base: position 7,194 of record JBEEPP010000019.1, on the reverse strand, counting down.
TTCCTACTGAAGAAAAATTAATCCTCTTAAACACCATCAAAGAAGCCGTGGAAGAAAAGAATCAAGATAAATCGCCCAAATATAATCGCGAACTATTTAAGCTTGTAAAAAAAATTATTGAAAAATAAAATTATCTTCGATTAAGCTCAGCAGCCACTACTTTTTCTTCGTCATCTCTCGCATATTTTATTTTTACTTTATTGCCTTGTTGTTTAAATACCGATTTAGAAAATTCCTCCGGAGACTCTGTATTTGCATCATTGAAAGCAAGAACGACATCTCCTTTTTGAATGCCCGCTTTAAAAGCTGGTGAGTCTTTAATAACTGCAATAACTTTTAACCCTTTTTCTTGCTGCGTCTCTTTTGTGTCTGAATTTTTTGTAATTAATTTAATAACGTGCAAACCTAAAATAGGTGGTGGCAATTTTGCCCAATAAGTTGCATAAAATTCAAATTTACTATTTTTATCTTTTAAGTCAGTTTCACTAACTTCAATTACAGTATTTTTTTCACCCTTACTCTCTTTTTTCATTTCGTCATGAATCTGTCTCAAGCGCGCTGATCGGGTCATTTCGTTTATTTTACGATCGTATACTAATACTGCGTCTGCCTCGATAGCTTGTGCATGTTTAAGAGCTTGATTGGGCTCTACAAAAGGTCCTTGGAATGAGGATATCCCCATCAAATCATAACCATCTTCTAACATTCTAATATTGTCTTTTTCTTTGTTCATACCAGCATAAATTTTAGTGTCCGGTTTTTTTTGCAGAGAATGTATGTTGTTATTACTTTGAGTTGAGTAATTTACTTGAAATAAGTTTGCTTCTTCAGCGATAGCTAAGGTACTGAATAAATTCAGCATTATAAAAATAAGTCTAAATGGCATAGAATCCTCTCAAAGCGATAATGTTATGATCAAGCTTTCACTCATTATGACCTATCATGCAAAATAAGTTCACTAAAATTGGACTCATTTCAATCAGCGACCGGGCTTCTAAAGGCGAATATGAAGATCAGGGTATCCCTAATCTTAAGTTTTGGCTTCAAAAAGCCTTAAGCTCCCCTTTTGAAACCGTAGAAAAAATTATCCCTGACGAAAGACCCTTGATTGAATCTTCATTGATTAATTTTGTAGATACCGAATTGTGCGATTTAATTCTTACAACAGGTGGGACTGGACCTGCTTTACGGGATGTAACTCCTGAAGCTACTCTTGCGATTGCAGATCGAGAAATGCCAGGCTTTGGCGAGCAAATGCGTCAAATTAGTTTACATTTTGTTCCGACTGCGATTCTATCAAGACAAGTTGCCGTCGTTCGTAAAAATACACTCATTATCAATTTGCCTGGTCAGCCTAAATCTATCGCCCAAACACTTGAAGGTCTAAAAAATGATCAAGGTGAAGTAATCGTTCATGGTATTTTTGCTGCGGTACCTTATTGTGTAGATCTTTTAAATGGGCCCTTCATCGAAACGCATGAAAATATTGTTAAAACTTTTAGGCCTAAAGCAAAATAATAATGACTTCAGAATTTGAAATTATTGAATACTATTTTAAGAAAAAAATAAAGCAAACTGCTTTGGGCGTTGGTGATGATGCAGCAATAATTAATGTTCAAAAAAATCATCAACTAGTTATCTCCTCAGACATGCTGATAGAGAATATTCACTTTTTAAAAAATACAAATCCATCCCACTTGGGTTGGAAATCTTTAGCGGTTAATTTATCTGACATCGCAGCGATGGGTGGCAAACCTAAATGGGCAACTTTATCAATATCACTTCCAAAGGTAAACCATGTTTGGCTGAAAAAATTTTCAGGGGGATTTTTTAAATGCGCCAATCAATTTGGTATTGATCTTATTGGAGGAGATACTACGAGAGGCCCACTTAGCATTTCAATCACCATCATGGGTGAAATTAAAAAAAATCAAGGCCTATTAAGGTCTGGTGCAAAAATCAATGATGATATCTGGGTAACGGGTCAATTAGGGCTTGCCTCAATGGGCTTGGCTAGTCTTCATAGAAAATTAAAGCTTGCCCCTCGTTTAAAAACAAAATGCATAAATGCACTTGAGGTGCCTACTCCAAAAGTCTCATTAGGCTCTCATTTATCTCGCTATACAAATAGTTGTATTGATATTTCTGACGGCCTTATTCAAGACTTAAATCATATTTTAAAAGCTTCTAAAGTTGGCGCTGCTCTTGTGCTGAATGACATACCATGTGAAAAATTTATTCATACATCAAAACAATATCAATTTGTATTGAATGGTGGCGATGATTATGAGCTTTTATTTACAGCCCCTAAAAAAAACAGATCTTATATAAAAACAATTGCGAAAAAAACAAATACTGCAGTAAATATCATAGGCACAATCACCCATAAAAAAGATCTAAAGATTTTGAATGAGCAAGGCAAATCATTGACATTTAACCTTAGGGGGTTTGACCATTTTGCTTAACATTAAATTCTTACTCAAACACCCGTCGCATTTTATAGCGCTAGGTTTTGGTGTTGGGCTTTCAAAAAGAGCGCCGGGCACTTTAGGAACCCTTGTAGGTATCCCTCTTTATTTATTTATTTTTTCTTATAGTTTTACTACACAAATATTACTGGCTTTTCTATTTACTATTGGAGGCATTTTTATCTGCGATCAAACAGCTCGTGCGCTTAAAATTAAAGATCCGAGCCCTATTGTTTGGGATGAAATTTCAGCCTTCTTTTTAATGTTAATTATTGCCCGTCCCACTTTGAATATTTTTCCAATCTTTGAGCTGTTTGTACTTTTTAGAATTTTTGATATTTGGAAACCCTTTCCAATTAGCTTTATAGATAAACATGTGGGGGGAGGATTGGGCATCATGCTCGATGATTATCTCGCCGCTTTTTTTGCGCTAATGATTTATTTTTCAATGCAATGGCTCATACTTTAATTCAAGATACATGTGCCCAATTAGGTAACGCCCTTATTAAACGTCATTTGCGTATAGCCCTTGCTGAATCATGCACTGGAGGATTGGTGTGTCAGCAACTCACAAATATCCCCGGAAGCTCTGTCTGGTTTGATCGAGGATTTATAACTTATAGCAATGAATCAAAAGTGGAATTGCTTGAAGTTAGCCAAACTACACTCTCAAAATTCGGCGCAGTCAGTGAAGAAATTGCTTCAGAAATGGCATTAGGCGCTCTTAATGCAAGTAATGCCGATATAGCCTTATCAATCACAGGGATCGCCGGCCCTTCGGGAGGGTCGATTGAAAAGCCTGTAGGTACTGTTTTCTTTGCGATTGCTTATCAAAATAAGGTTATTTTTAATGCTTCAAAAATCTTCCCTGGATCAAGAGAAAATATACGTGAATCTTCTTGTCTATTTGCACTAAATCAGGTCTTAGCGCTTACTTTAAACACTCAAGTATGAAATAATTATTAGTGATAAAAACACATTAATTAAAGGCAAATTTAGATGGATGACAATAAAAGCAAAGCACTCGCTGCAGCATTAGCGCAGATCGAAAAACAATTCGGAAAAGGATCTGTCATGAGGATGGATGATTCCGATGTCATCGAAGATATTCAATCTGTTTCAACAGGCTCCTTAGGTCTTGATATAGCACTGGGCATTGGCGGCCTTCCTAGGGGACGTGTTGTTGAAATATACGGCCCAGAATCATCAGGCAAGACTTCTTTAACCTTATCAGTCATTGCTCAGATGCAAAAACTGGGTGGCGTAGCTGCCTTTATTGATGCTGAACATGCTCTTGACCCCCAGTACGCGGCCAAATTAGGTGTTGTGGTTCCAGACTTGCTCATTTCTCAACCTGACACAGGAGAGCAAGCGCTTGAAATTGCAGATATGCTTGTAAGAAGCGGTTCGGTTGATATTGTTGTGGTTGACTCAGTCGCGGCCTTAACACCGCGGGCAGAAATTGAAGGTGAAATGGGTGATTCTCATATGGGGCTTCAGGCTCGGCTCATGTCACAAGCATTGAGAAAATTAACAGGTAACATTAAGAAAACAAATACGCTGGTCATATTTATCAATCAAATTCGTATGAAGATTGGCGTAATGTTTGGAAATCCAGAAACGACAACCGGTGGCAATGCTCTTAAATTTTACGCCTCCGTGAGACTTGATATTCGTCGCATTGGCGCAATCAAAAAAGGTGATGAAGTTGTCGGTGCAGAAACAAGAGTTAAAGTAGTTAAAAATAAAGTTGCTCCTCCATTTAAACAAGCTGAATTTGATGTGCTTTATGGTGAAGGCATTTCAAGAGAAGGTGAAATCATTGAAATTGGCGCTCAACTGAAATTTATTGAAAAAGCAGGTGCGTGGTATAGCTATAACGGAGAAAAAATTGGTCAAGGTAAGGATAACGCAAGAGAGTTTTTAAAAGAAAATCCAAAAATTGCTCAAGAAATTGAAGATAAAATTAGAGCGAACTCATCGGCTCTAAGCGAAGCAATGACAGCGCCGCAGGAATCTGACGAAACTGAGTAACACACAAAATAATCCATTAATTTTACTTAAAAAAAGAGCGCTTTATTACCTAGCAAAAAGAGAATATTCGCATCTTGAATTAAAATTAAAATTAAGTGAATACGCTCAATCGCTAGAATTAAACGAAGACGCATTAGATCTTTTTTTATTGTCTTTAGTATCTGATGGATGGCTCTCTAATGAGCGTTATTGCGAACAATTCATTCATGCAAAAAAAAATAAATTTGGACGTTATAAAATTGTTAGGGAGCTTGAAGAAAAGGGGATAGATTCGGCAATTATAGAGCAATACCTTAGCCCACTTAAAAATCAAGAATTATTATATGCAAAACAGGTTTGGCAAAAAAAATTTAAATTTCTCCCATCCTCTAAAGAGGAATGGTCAAAACAAGCTCGCTTCCTTCAAAGTCGCGGATTTGATGTCTCTCTCATAAAAAAAATATTGAATGCCAAGGAAGAATAGTTAGCGTATGTCTACTTCATCAAATCATCCAATTATTTCTAGCGAAGAAATTAGAAATATATTTCTAGATTTTTTCAATAAAAAACAACATCAGGTTGTAGCCTCAAGTTCTTTGGTGCCTGGAGAAGATCCTACTTTGCTATTTACAAACGCAGGTATGAATCAATTCAAAGACGTTTTCTTAGGTTTTGATAAACGTAATTATTCTAGAGCGGCTTCAAGCCAAAAATGTGTCAGAGCCGGCGGTAAACATAACGATTTAGAAAATGTAGGCTATACAGCAAGGCATCATACTTTTTTTGAAATGCTCGGAAACTTTAGCTTTGGTGATTACTTTAAAAAAGATGCGATTCAGTATGCATGGGAACTACTCACTGAAATTTACAAAATACCCAAAGAAAGACTTTTAGTTACGGTCTATAGTGAAGATGATGAAGCTTATGATATCTGGGCCAAATTAATCGGCATTCACGCTGAAAAAATTATCCGCATTGGAGATAATAAAGGCGCCAAATATGCATCAGATAATTTTTGGATGATGGGAGATACTGGCCCATGCGGTCCATGTACTGAAATTTTCTATGATCACGGAAATCATATACCTGGCGGACCTCCCGGATCTAAAGAAGAAGATGGAGACCGTTTTATTGAAATTTGGAATATTGTTTTTATGCAATATAACCGTGATGAAAAAGGTATTATGCATGCTTTGCCAAAACCTTCAGTTGACACTGGCATGGGTCTGGAAAGAATTAGTGCAGTGCTTCAAGGCGTTCATGCTAATTACGAAACAGATTTATTTGTGCCTCTTATTAAATCAGCGGCAAATATAACAAAAACATCGGACATCAATCATCCCTCTTTAAAAGTGTTGTCAGACCATATACGCGCTTGTACATTTTTAATTTCGGACGGTGTGATTCCAAGCAATGAAGGTCGTGGTTATGTTTTAAGAAGAATTATTCGTAGAGCAATAAGACATGGATATAAACTGGGCTGCAGACAACCTTTCTTTTATAAATTAGTTGATGATGTTGTTAGCATGTTAGGCAAAGCTTATCCTGACATTGAAAAAAATAAACAAAAAATTGCATTGTCGCTTATGCAAGAAGAAGAGAGATTCTTCGAAACCATTGAAAATGGTATGAATATATTGGAAGAATCCATTCAAGCACTTACTCAAAAAAATCAAAAAACTTTTGATGGTCAAATTGCTTTTAAACTACATGATACTTTTGGATTTCCTCTCGATCTAACCGCTGATATTTGTCGAGAAAAGAATATTGCAATTGATCACAAAGGTTTTGATGCGGCAATGGAAGCGCAAAAGTCAATGGCTCGATCTTCTAATAAGTTTAAAATGAAAATGAACATCGACTATAGTGGAGAAGCTACAGAATTTAAAGGCTATGAAGTCACTGAGTGCAAAGCTAGGGTTCTAGCTTTATTTAAAGATGATGAATCTAAAACAGAACTTGTCAAAGGCGATTTAGGTATTGTCATTCTTGATATGACCCCTTTCTATGCAGAATCTGGAGGTCAGGTAGGTGACAGAGGTATCATTAAAACTTCAAATGGTCTTTTTAGGGTTGAAGACACACAAAAAATTAAAGCGAAAATTTTTGCGCATTATGGTGTTGTTGAAACAAACAGCATAAAAGTTTCTGATAATGTTACTGCATCGGTTGAAAATGATTTAAGAAAAAATATCATGCGTAATCATTCAGCCACTCATTTACTTCATAAAGCTTTAAAAAATACTTTAGGCGGCCACGTGGAGCAAAAAGGCTCTCTTGTTGATGATTCGAAAACACGCTTTGACTTTTCTCACCCCCATGCTTTAAATGCAGATGAAATAAAATCTGTCGAAATGTTTGTAAACCAAGAAATACTTAACAATACAGATACCGAAGCGCAGACAATGCATATAGAAGATGCTAAGAAAAGTGGTGCCATGATGCTCTTTGGTGAAAAATATTCCGATGAAGTCAGAGTGCTTAGCATAGGATCAAGTAAAGAATTATGTGGCGGAACGCATGTAAAAAGAACAGGTGATATTGGTGCTTTTAAAATTATTTCGGAAACAGGTATTTCTTCTGGTATTCGACGTATTGAAGCCACAACGGGACTTAATGCTATTGATTATATGAATGAACATGTTTTAATCATTGATCGCTTAGCTCACGACCTTAAAGTGCCATCCTCTGAACTTTTAAACAAAATTGATCA
>JBEEPP010000018.1:0-8922 GCA_041191045.1 Pseudomonadota bacterium | reverse complement strand
ATTTCAGATCGGGTCTATTCACAATCTCCGCTACTTGCATTAAGCGCATTAAGTTAACCGGCCCATCTACGCGATAACAATCTTCAGGATTCAAATCGCAAGATTTTCTTAAATACTTAAGAAGGTGATCTGGAATATCAGAAGAAATTTCAAGCCTCACTGCATCGCCTAAATGCCTTGTAGATAGCTCACCTTTTAATGATTCTTTTAAGTCAGAGATGTCATCATCGGATACAAATAAATCTGAATTTCTTGTCACCCTGAATTGATAACAACCTGTAATTTTCATGCCAGGAAAAAGTTCATGCACGAAAGATTGCATAAAGGTTGATAGGATCGCAATGCCATATGGTTTTTGACTAATGCGAGCTGGCATTTGAATGACACGCGGTATAGAACGAGGCGCTTGAACAACAGCTAACTTAGGCGTCCTTCCAAAATCATCCTTACCTTCTAATGTTACAAAAAAGTTTAAGCTTTTATTGATGACCTTAGGGAACGGATGGGCTGGATCTAAAACAATCGGGGTTAAGAGAGGAACGAGTTCTTTTTCAAAATATGTTTTTGCCCAACGATGTTGACTTGGCGTCCATGCGCTCTCGAAGTGAAGGTGGACTCCCTCTCTTTCGAGTCTCGGTAAAATATCTTTTTGGAATATTTTGTACTTATGGCTTACAAGTGTTTGTGTCTCTTTTACAATATTTAAATAGGCATCGCTCACAATAAGACCATCTTGCGTTTTACTTTTAGGATTTTTTCTTAGTTGCTCTTTAAGCACTGCGATACGAATTTCAAAGAATTCATCTAAATTACTTGAAACAATACAGATGTACTTAAGGCGCTCTAAAAGAGGTATTTTAAGATTTTGCGCTAAGGCAAGGACACGTCGGTTAAATTCGAGAGCGCCTAATTCACGATTTAATAAATTAAGTTTAGATTTCACAACATTCATACTATCATTGTGATTACCGAATGTGACATTTACATGACATTTGTAAGATATGTCATCGATATGTCATAAATTTGATTTAAATTAGCGTCCTTTATGATGATACCCTCTCGCAAAATAGCCCAATCCCCTCAAAATCTAAATGGCTTATATGCCTCTATAGACTTAGGCTCTAACAGTTTTAGAATGATGATTGCAAAGGTCAATTATCTACCTACTGGCATTCAATTTCAAACCATCGATACCTTAAGAGATACTGTGAGACTTGCTGGAGGACTTAATCAAGATAATGAATTAAGTGAAGAGTCAACAACGAAAGCACTCGCAGCTATTTTAAGATTTGGCGATCGCTTAAGAAGCTTTAGTCCTAATCAAGTCGTTGCAGTAGCTACGAACACCTTCCGTGTTGCTCGAAATGCCAAAAAATTTGTCGATGAAGCGGAAAAACTTTTGGGCTTCCCGATTAATGTCATCTCAGGTAATGAAGAAGCCAGGCTTATCTATATCGGAGCCTCATATATCGCGCCCATGTGTGTCGGTAAAAGGCTTGTATTTGATATTGGCGGCGGTTCTACTGAAATCATAATCGGTGACGGCCATGAGCCGAAGCTTTTGGAGTCTCTACCTATAGGGTGCGTTTCTTTTAGCCAAAGATTTTTTTCGGAAGGTATCATCGATGAAGAGAATTTTAAAGCTGCTCAGAATGCTGCTTTAAAGGAAATTAAAGCCATCGCACCTTTTTATCGAAAAATGGGTTGGGAACAAGCGATAGGCTCATCAGGCACAGCCAGAGCTATTGCAGAACTTATCGCACTCAATAGATTAAGTGGTGAACCTCATAATCTTCCTGTTGAAGAAACAGGGGGGGTTATCACACGTCATGGTTTAGAGTTACTTAAAAAAAACTTACTTGAAACAAAACATATCGATCGATTAAGCTTATTAGGTTTAAAAGCCGATCGTAAGCCCGTGTTGCCCGGAGGTCTCGCGATCATGATCGCAGCCTTTGAGGAGTTAGGTATTGAGCACATGGAAATTACGGAAGCTGCTCTTCTTTTTGGCTCCCTCCATCATCTCTACAATCAATCCAATCATGGTGCTAATACCAAGAAAAAAGGTATTCTAAGAACACTCTTTAATTCGATTGGTAAACTAGAAAATATTGATACGAGGCATGGCCTCATCGAGCAATTAGGCAAACGTTTTAATGTAGACGAAGCACAATTTAAAAGGGTAAGTGAAACGGCTGATTTTTTTCTAGATCAATTACCTACCTTTAAAAAAGAGGATAGAAAAAATAATCGCAAACTTTTATCTTGGGCATCATTCCTGCATGAAATTGGCTTAGCTGTATCACGCGCTGACTACCAGAAACATTCTGCTTACATTATATCTAACGCTGACTTACCAGGATTTTCTAGGCTTGATCAGGCAAGACTTGCAGGACTCGTATTAGGACATAACGGTAAACTCAATAAACTTCCTATAAGTCCTGGTTATATCGATTGGCACTTATTATTCTGCTTAAGGCTAGCGCATGTCGTCTCAAGAAAAAGAGAAAATCAAGCACTGCCTCTTATTGAGGTGGAACAAAATCCTAAAGGATTTAAATTAAAGATTTCTAAGGTTTGGTTAGAGAAAAATCCATTCATTCAATTCGGACTCAACAAGGAAGCATCCGACTGGAAAAAAATTGAATGGAAATATGAGATAGAGCTCTACTAAGCTGCGCCTTTAGCATTACCAATTCTAGTATTGGTATATCTTGTGAGTGATGTTTTTTGTGTGATGACATGTTTATAAAATTTAGCCACTTTTTTAGCTAAGACATCAGCGCCCCATTTCTCTTGTGCATATTGCATCCCTTTTTTTCCAATACTTTCGCATTTTGAGGGGTCAGATAAAAGTATGCTTACTTTATCTGCAAAATCATGAATATCGTCTTTTGCGATTAAAGTTCCCTCACCTTCGATAAGTATTGATTTGGTTCCAAGCTCTGCTAATGCAACGACAGGCGTCCCTTGAGCCATAGCCTCTAAAAGTACCAAACCTTGCGTCTCACTCTTAGATGCAAAGACAAATACATCAGCCGCCTTGTAACATGCAATAAGCTCATGACTGCGGTCTAAGTACCCAATCATTTTTACTTTATTCACGAGACCTAATCTCGCAATAGATGCCCTAATCGATTCTTCTGCTGGCCCCTCGCCTGTAATCACCAATAATGCATCCGGATGCTTTTGTATTAATTCCACATGCATTTCAAGTAAGAACTCAATATTTTTTTCATGGGCTACGCGGCCTACAAATAAAAGTATCGGTTGTGTTAATGGAATGTCATGACTAATGCGGAATGACTCGCCATCGACTTTAGCAAAGCTTGACTCATCTAAACCTGTAGCCACTACTTCTGCAGATGTTTTAATGCCATATTCTTTTAATACATCCAACATGGGTTTTGATGGGGAGATAATACCGTCGACTGCATTGCATTGTCTTCTCGATATTGTTCTTGCAAGCTTTCTAGAAATAAATTGTGGGATAAAGGGTAAATAATGATGCAAATAATCCTCAAAGAATGTGTGGTAAGTTTCCACCACGGGGATATCTAATTTTTTTCCAAAATGAATGCCTAAGTAATGTGCTGTAAACGGTGTATGAATGTGTATTACATCAAAATTTCCTTCTTCAACCCATGGTAATAATGCTTTCAATTTACCAAAATTCATTAAGCGATCTTCAGGATCGAAATAAATCTTATGGGAAGGTACTCTTACAATCCAGTCTGCATGCTTATCGTCATCTCCATAAGATGGTGCGATTAAAGTCACTTGATGTCCGAGTGCTTTAAGCTCATTTGCAAAAGTATTAATGGATGTTGAGACCCCATTCACGCGAGGAAAAAAAACATCAGATATAAAAAGTATATTCATTTAGATAATGTAAAAAGAAATGATTGAAATAAGCACACCTATTAAACCACCCACTAAAACATCACTTGGATAATGAAGTCCTAAGATAGGTCTAGATAATCCAATTAAAATCGTGAATGGAATTAATGCTGTCGCCAACATAGGGTAATAATGGATGGCAACCATTGAAAATATGACCGCATGTAATGTATGTCCAGATGGAAAGCTAAATTGATCAAGGGGTATGCTTCTTAATGAAATTTGCTGATACACATTAAATGGGCGTGGCCGAAGAGTTCTAACCTTTAGCCACTTATAAATTAATGTTCCAATCAATCCAGCAGCTACCATATGACATACAGGCAATAATGCGCGAGCCTGATCTAAACATAACATAAGCACCATAAGGCTATACCAAAACACACCATCGCCTAGGCGACCAATACCTTTAAAGAAATTTCTGATGAGAGTGTTATGACTAGTTCTATTAAATGTAATGCATAAATGACTATCGACATGATGAAGCTGATTCATGTACAACTTGAGTTTATTTGTCATAGCAATTATCCATAATAGATATTGCGGTAAGGTTAATATCAAATTGTGAAAGTTTTATGACAAATTTTGAGATAAGTTTTTTTGAATCATCTCATAGGTATAGCTTGCAAGTTCCTTTCTATTACCTCGAGGTTTGATAGGGCGTAAGACATCGACAACAGCCTTAATATGTTTTTCTTTTTTAATTCTCATGATTGAATCGATAAGTGACATATCTCCTATAAATGCAACCTTGTCTGTGTAGACACGATCATCTTTATACACTAAGCATATGGGGAGAATCGCTCTATTAGAATCAATCGAAGATTGAAATAAATTACTTTTAAAGGGCAAGACATATCGACCTTTGGTAGAAGTGCCTTCTGGAAATATGCATACTGATCGCTTGGTTAAACGTCGCTTTATCTTCTTTAAAGCTTTTTTAATATCTGACACCTTATCGCGCTTAATAAATATTGTACCTGTCATATGAGCTACCCAACCAAAAAGAGGCCACGATGCTACATCTGATTTCGCAACAAAGATAGATGGCTTAATGGATTGAATGACAATGATATCAAGCCATGAAATATGGTTAGACACGAGTAAGTATTTTTTCTGATTAAAGAGAAAAACTTCATCACCTTTTATATCAACCTTAATCTCAAAAATAGATAAAAGTTTTTTACACCAAAATTGAATAATTTTATCTTGCTGCACCTTTGGTGAGATCAGGATTATTAGGCATAGAGGTATGACCAATAATATATGTAAAAGTATCTTCAAGGTTTTCATGTCACACATCTTAATGATCTTCTGTGTCATATTTGTGACACTGTTTTGTCACGAAACTTTCATACTTGTCATATTTAATGCTCACATATGAAAAGATATCGTGCGATTTGGATTTCTGATGTTCACCTAGGTACTGCCGAATGCAAGGCCGAATACCTTCTCGACTTTCTTAAGAACAATACTGCCGAAACAATTTACTTAGTGGGCGATATCATTGACGGATGGGCCCTTAAAAAACGCTGGTATTGGCCACAAAAACATAATGATGTGATTCAAAAGCTATTACGTAAAGCAAGAAAAGGCTCTAAGGTTATTTACATACCAGGCAATCATGATGAGCTGGGTCGCCAATTTATTAATATGACTTTCGGTGATATTGAAATCAAAAATGACCTTATCCATACAACATTGGATGGCAAAAGGTTGTGGGTGACTCACGGTGATCTTTTTGACAATATCATCTCATGCGCTAAATGGCTTTCATTTGTAGGCGATTCACTTTATTACGTCATCTTGAGAATTAACCATTTCTCAAACACCTTAAGACACAAATACGGATTTCATTACTGGTCATTCTCCTCATACATCAAGAACTCAATTAAGAATGTTGTGAAGTATGTTGAGAATTTTGAAAAACTCATGGCAGCTGAAGCCAAAAGAAAAAAATGTGATGGCGTGATATGTGGACATATTCATAAAGCAGCTATTAAAAAGATTAAAGGTATTGATTACTACAACGATGGTGATTGGGTAGAGAGTCTCACAGCGCTTGTAGAAACCAAAAAAGGGAAATTAAAACTTGTCGACTGGCATCAGCATTCATTGTCATAAAAGATTAAAACTATCTTCACACAAATGAAATATTTCACTTCTAGAGTCTTATTTAACTTTATATAAGGAATTTTTATGAGCGAATTGATACTAGACCCATCCTTAATGAGCGAATTAGTCATACAGGACCAAAAATCATTAAATACAAATCAAAAAAGTCCTATACAAATTTCATGGGCACAAGATGAAAATGAGATAAGGGAGGCACAGCAATTAAGATATAAAGTTTTTGCAGAAGAGATGGGCGCCCACTTAACATCTAATTACGAAAAAATAGATAAAGATATCCTTGATCAATACTGTGATCATCTTCTTATCCGAGATACCGAAACACTTAAAGTTATTGGCACCTATCGAGTCCTTCCACCACATAAGGCAAAAGAAGCTGGGTTTTATTATTCAGATCTTGAGTTTCATCTAGATCGACTCATGCATTTATCGGATAAGATGGTGGAGGTTGGTCGCTCTTGTGTACATAAAGATTTTAGAACGGGTGGCGTCATCATGGCCCTATGGAGCGGTCTTGCGGACTACATGAAAAAAAATAATTATGAAGTGATGATTGGTTGTGCAAGCGTGCCCATGGGAGATGGGGGACACTATGCAGCAAGTCTTGCTAAAAAAATTAATGCTTCACACTTATCACCCTTGGAATATCGTGTCACGCCAAAACTGCCTTTACCTATCCATGAATTAGATCAGGATCTTGACGTTGAACCGCCAGCACTTTTAAAAGGTTACTTGCGAGTGGGTGCTAAAATTTGTGGTGACCCTGCATGGGATCCAGACTTCAACACTGCAGACTTTTTAACCATGTTCTTCTTAAAAGATATTCCAGCACGTTACGCTAAACATTTTCTGGTCTGAGACTCAAAAAAAATCAGTCACTCTTTAGTAAATGCTGATGAAGGATGTTGACACATGTCGTCCACGACCATTGTTCCTTCAGGAATAGGCTAATTTTTTTTCGGTCAAGCTTTAAACACTGTCTGATATTAAACTCTATATCATGTCCAAGGTATCCCGTTTTTCCATGCTCCACAATATCGACTGGGCCCGTCACAGGATAGGCTGCAATCGGCAAATCATTCATTAAGGCCTCAATCATGACGATACCAAACGTGTCGGTCTTGCTCGGAAAACAAAATACATCATGCGCTCTATAAGTGTCGGCTAACTCTCGGCCAAATAGATAGCCTAAAAATTTGACCTTAGTATACTTTTTCTTATAAGCATTCAAGCGTGGTCCTTCGCCCACTATCGTAATCTCAAATTTATCTTGCAATGCACATAATACTTCTAGATTTTTTTCTCGGCTCACTCGTCCAACATAAATTACTCGAGGGTGTTTATTTTTAATAATTTTTTTATGACTGATGAGTTCGTTTGCTACCCCTCTCGTCCATACATATACATGTTTAAATCCCCTTCGCTTAAGTTCGCTCTTAGACGAAATCGATGGCGTGAGAATAGCCTTGCTATCATTATGAAACATTTTTAAGTACCCATATGTGAACCTACATGGAATGCGCGCTAGCTTCCATAGGTACTCAGGAAATTTGGTATGGTAGGCTGTCGTATAAGGAATTTTATGAAGCTTACAATAAAGCCTTGCCACGAGCCCAATTGGGCCCTCTGTTCCGATATGCATGTGTGTAGGCTGGATACTCTTTATTTTTTTATAAGCCTTAAAAGGCTGTGTACAAATTTGTACCTCGGGATAAATCTTAAAGCTTGTCCAACGAAACAAGCCAGGATGGATCACTAAAGTTTTTAGGGGTGAAGTCTTGACAATATTCCTATAGGTCGTTGAGACACCATTCACCTGATCAAACGAATCTGTAGCAATAAGAATTTTAATCACACAAAATTCTTACAAAAAATTATGACAATTTTGTTACAGAAATCTTAATTCTTTATTTTTAAATTTTCAAAAAATATCATTATCAGAGTATATTAATCATTCCATTTCAGGAGGAGATTTAACAATGCCTAACTATCATATTCAACTAAAAAAAATGGATGATGTTCATCAATACTCTACTTGGTCTCCAGAAGAGATTGAGATGCCTTGGTCAATCAAATATGATGAAAAGGCTCTAGACTATTACAAAGATTCAATTACAGCCCTTGAAGAGTGGCGAAATAATTACTCTCGAATTAAATAATTTACTCTATGAAAAATCCTTACAAGGGTAAGACCGGTCTTCGAAGACTCATCAACGCTTTTGGCTACTCAATTTCTGGAACATTCGCAGCATTTAAGCATGAGGACGCATTTAGGCAAGAAGTTATTCTAAGTTTAGTTCTTATTCCGCTTGCAATCTATTTTGGTGAGAGTGCTATCGAACAAGGGCTAATGATTAGTAGCATCTTACTTATTATTATTGTTGAACTCATTAATTCATCTATTGAGGCAACAGTTGATCGCATTTCAATCAAGCGTCATAAACTTGCAAAGCGCGCCAAAGATATTGGAAGTGCGGCTGTTTTTTTTACGCTCATCAATGCCGCTGTGATTTGGTTTTTAATACTCGTTAAATAAATTATTTTCTTTTGCTTTCTTTTTTTTAGAGGGCTATGAATTCCATGCTTGAAGGATTTTAAACTATCCTAGTTTGGGCCTGAAATAAGATAAAGCTCTCCTAACTCTATCAACTCTGGATCATTTATTTTTTTGTGGATTTGGAGTGTGCCTAGAAAATATCGCTCACTTTTTTTATACCAAGGCGCATGCGTTACATGCTTTGTAATTTCAACAATACCTGAGTGCTCTTCATCCATCGTCAAGAAATTAGGATGATTCTCATCCTGAAAAAACTCCGGCTTCACTGAAAAAAGTTTTGTAGCTTTTTTTTTGAGAGGGTCAAGTTCCCAGATGGATGCGAGGTGCTCATG
>JBEEPP010000017.1:0-8953 GCA_041191045.1 Pseudomonadota bacterium | reverse complement strand
TATGGTCACTGGCGATTATTCCCGAGGTGCTGCAGGCTTTTGGATTGAAGATGGGTGTATTGCTTACCCAGTTGAAGAAATTACGATTGCAGGCAATATGAAAGATATGTTGAAACAAATTGTAGCAATTGGTAATGACGTTTATAGAAATGGATCGAAACACACAGGTTCGATATTGCTAGAAACAATGAGTATTGCATCTAGCTGAGTAATATTTTGCTAACTGCCGAGAGGAACTGAGTAAGGTGCAGTGGCATTTGGATCTTCCGCACCATCTTTAACTAAATTTTCTCTATTTTGCATATAACTGTCTCGCATGAAAGCATATGGATCGAAAGACTTGTCTCGAATATCGATGTCATCCATATATTCAGCACGAATATCAACAACGGCTAACCCTATTAATGCCCATCGAGCAGGATCATCATTAATATAACCAATTGGGTTAAAGAAAAATGCGTCTGTAAAAAATCCAATACCATCTCTAGTGCTTGATGGGCCAAAAAAAGGCAAAACTAAATATGCGCCACTACCTACACCATAATAACCGAGTGTTTGACCGAAATCTTCTCTGGTTCGAACTCCACCAGTTTTTGAATGAACATCAAAAAATCCGAGCAAACCAACAGTAGTATTTAAGGCGACTCGGCCCGTTGTATTCGCTGCTTGTTTGAATTTGAACTGAAAGACTTCATTGACAAGGGTAACAACATCAAAAATATTTTTAAAGAAATTACTGATACCCTTTTGAATTGGGGTTGGAGTAATTGCCTGATAGCCCTGAGCTACAGGTTTTAAAGCAGCTTTATCCAAAACATCATTAAATTTATAAACTACTCGATTGACCCCTTCAAGCGGATCTTTGTTTTGTTGAGTAGCACAACCGACCATAAGACATGAAATAAGGATTGCGATTAGAAACTTATGGGCCAGTTTTATCATTAAGACTTTTTCGTTTAAATTTAATAGATTATCTATGAATCACCGGTGAATTATCTATGAATGTTGTTTTTATGTCTACAAATTATTATAAACCATGGGTTATGCGCACTTTGTTGCATAAAAACAACATTCTAAGTTTTTGAGCATTTATAGAGGGCTAAAGCCTTAATTCGCTGGGATGCATGATCAATAATGGGTTGAGGATAGTTGATTTTATGAAAATTTTGACAGAGCCACGGGGCATGAATCTCATCGCCATTAAAATCAGAAAGTTCTGGAATATATTTTTTAATGAATTTGCCTTGCGGATCGAATCTTAAAGATTGCGTAACCGGGTTAAAAATTCTAAACCATGGCTGAGCGTCACATCCTGTAGAGGCTGCCCATTGCCAACCCCCATTATTTGCACTTAGGTCAAAATCTATAAGTTTTTCAGCAAAATAGGCTTCCCCCCATCGCCAATCGACCAGAAGATCCTTTACTAAAAACGACGCGGTAATCATTCGAAGCCTGTTGTGCATAAAACCTGTTTGATTGAGTTGCCTCATCGCGGCATCTACAATGGGGTAGCCAGTTTTACCTTCTGTCCATGCTTTGAAATGCTCGGGATTGTTTTCAAAAGCGATCAATTCATATTCTTTTTTAAAGGCCTTGCCGAGCCCTACATCGGGACGATGAAATAAAATCTGAAAATAAAATTCGCGCCATATTAATTCATTTAGCCAGGTTTCACTACCTTCATTAAAAGACTCTAAAGCTAATCGGAAGAGTTGTCTTATCGAGAGGGTTCCAAATCGCAAATGGACAGACAAATAAGAAACACCTTTAATTGCTGGAAAATCACGTGTTTTTTTATAAAGCGCCATTCTCCCTTTAAAATCTTCAATGAGTAATTTTGCTCCCGACATGCCTGTATGAATTTTAATCTTGTGGAGATTGGTTGTTTGGAATCCCATATCCTTAAGAGATAGCAGAGACTCAGATTTAAATTGAGCAAGACTTTTGATAAACGGCTCAACATCAAAACGAGGAAGAGTAGTTTGGGTAAGTTTTTTTAAGAAATTATTTTTGTAGGGAGTAAAAACGGTATAAGGTTTTTCGAGTGCGGTCAGAATTTCATTTTTTTCAAAAACCACTTGATCTTTAAAATCATAAAATGCAATATTTTTTTTAATAGCAAGATTTTTTATTGCCTCATCTCGCTGAATAGGTTTTGGCTCATAATCTCTATTGGTATAGATCGCTTCAATTTTAAATTCATCAATAACCCGAGAAATAGCATTAGAGGCAAAATCATGCATCACAATTAAGTCTGATTTCTTTTCAATTAGACTTTCTTTAAGCTCTTTAACGCATTCCCAGATAAATTCAACGCGCCTATCTTCTTTATTTTTAAGAGCATTTAAAATTTCTTTGTCAAAAATAAAAATACAAAAAACACGATGAGATTCTTGAAGGGCATGAGATAGAGCAGCATGGTCATAATCACGCAAATCTCTTCTAAACCAAACGAGTGAATTGCTATATTTTTTATTCACGATGATAAGGGTGATTTTCTAAAATTGAATGTGCTCGATATAGTTGCTCTGTAATTAATACTCTAACAAATGCATGAGGAAAAGTTGATCTAGAGAGACTCCAGGTGAGGTTAGCCTTATGAAGAATATCTTCATGAATACCATCTGCGCCGCCAATTACAAAAGTGATGTGTTTAAAATGTTCTGACCAATGTTTTAATTTTTGAGCAAGCTCTTGAGATGAAAATTGGAGGCCTTTTTCATCAAGCACAATTAAAAATTCTTTATCGACATGAGATAAAATTTTTTCGGCCTCACTCAATTTTTTTTGCTCTATAGAATCAAATTTTTTTTGAGGTTTTATTTCTATGAGTTGAATGGTAAAGTCGCGATCTAGCTTTGACATATAGCTATCAAAGGCTTCGTTAATCCAGGCTGGCATTTTATTGCCAATTGAAATAATTTTAATTTTCAATGAAGCGAATTAATTTTTTTAGTAGATTGCTTTTTAGAGGGCTCAATCCATAACTGCTCAAGATTGTAATAGGCGCGTGTCGTAGGAAGCATAATATGAACAATCACATCATCGACGTCTACGAGAACCCATTCCCCTTCTTTTTCGCCTTCAACACCATTGACATGAATATTATGTGATTTCATTTTTTCACAAACATTATGAGCAAGCGCTTTTGTTTGTCTAATTGAATTGGCGCTCGCAATCACCATAAAACTAGTCACAGTTGTAATTTTTCTTACATCAATGACTTCTATATCAAATGCCTTTATGTCTTCAAGCGCCTCAACCACCGCTTTTTTAATATCATTCAAAGTCATCGATAATTAAGCAGCTTGAATCTGGATAGAGTCTTTTTTTGCAATAATTTGATTATTCTCATTAACATAAATAAGAGCGGGCTTATATTTTTCAAGCTCTAACTCTGAGTAATTTGCATAGGTTGCAATAATAATGAGATCGCCAGGATTGGCTTTGTGAGCAGCTGCTCCATTAATAGAAATAACACCCGAGTTTCTTTGTGCCTTAATAGCATAAGTGGTAAAACGCTCACCATTTGTAATATTGTAAATAGCAATTTGTTCATACTCTCTAATTTGGGCAGCTTCAAGCAATGTTTCATCGATTGCGCACGAGCCTTCATATTCAAGTTCAGAATGAGTCACTTGAACACGATGGAGCTTAGATTTAAGCATGATTCTTTGCATAATTAGACTACAAAACTGGGTCAAAAGGATGTTCTATTATAGCTAGTTCAATCCTGGATGCAAAATTCAATGTTATCAATAAGGCGAACAGACCCTAGAGTTGCAGCCCCTAAAATAACCAACTGTTTTTCATCATGAACTGGGGTTTTTAGAGATTCAGCTGAGCGAATGGTTAAATAATCGACAATCCAACCAGAAGCATTTAATAGCCGATCAGCATCTTCTTCAATTTCTTTAAACGACAATTTTTTTTGCATAACCTTGTCTTTCATTACATTCAAGAGTTCAAATAATTGAGGAGCTTTCTTTCTATCTTCCTCTGAGAGCAAATTATTTCTTGAGCTCATAGCTAGACCGTTCTTATAACGAACCGTATCAATAGCTACAATATGAATAGGATAATTAAGTTGCCTTACCAGCTCTTTGATTAGAAAAAGTTGTTGAAAGTCCTTTTTTCCAAAAAAAGCCAATTCGGGTTGAATCAGATTAAATAACTTACAGATAATGATGGCAACACCATTAAAATGGCCTGGTCTAAATTTTCCACATAAATCATTTGCAATATCAGATAGATGAATTTCAATTGTTTGTAATGAGTCGATAATATTTTCTTTGGGTGGCACAAATACAAATGGCACATCTAATTTTTCAAGCATCAATAAATCTTCATCTAATGTGCGCGGATAGTTTTTAAAGTCATCCTTTGAATTAAATTGAAGTGGATTAATAAAAATACTTACCACGACATGTTTTGTTTTTTTTAATGCCTCTTCAATAAGTTTGAGATGTCCGTCATGAAGATTACCCATTGTCGGAACGAAAGCAATATTATTTAATTTTTTTAAGGTTTCGACTAACACATTTTGAGTGTGAATAACATGCATTTTTAGGAATGATCTTTGATGAATTTAAGAAGGAACTCTTTTATATCAATCGATTTATTTGATCGAAGCGAGTCACGTAAATAAAGATCACGAGAGGAATCTGAGTGCATTAATAAGTCATATAAAATAAAAACTTCTCCATCACATCCTTTACCTGAATGAAATCCAATGGTTGGGATAGATATCTCCTGTGTAATTGTTTTTGCAATACTTTCAGGTATAGAAGAAAGAACCAACATATCAATGCCAGATCTTTCAAGTACTTTTGCATCTTCAATAATAGTTTCCAAAGCTTTTTCCATTGAATAATCAATTTCACTATGACTCATATTTTTAGTGCTTTGAGGCATAAATCCAATATGACCGCACACTTTAATGTCTTTTGTTTTTAGGAATTGTACGACGGAAGCTAATGATGCCCCACCTTCAAGTTTGATCATATCTGCACCAGCTTCAATAAGCGCTAAAGCATTTTTATAAGCATGATCATGGGTCTCATAAGTATTAATTGGGAGATCGCTAACAATAAATGTCGATTTAACACCTCGCGCTACAGCTTGAGTGTGATAAATCATATTATTTAGTGTCACATCATGTGTATTGTTGTCACCCTTAATAAACATACCCAAAGAATCGCCGACTAAAAGAGCATTGACATTAATGGATTCTAAGAGTTGAGCAAATGAAGCATCGTAGCAAGTCAGCATGGTAATTTTTTTACCACTATTCTTCATGGATTTAAGGGATGTTAAATTCATAGCAGCTGAGGGTTGAAAAATTCTCGATTACTTTTGATGCCCATGATTCGCTCAATTAGGAGATCAATAGCATTTTTATCTTTTAGAATATTTAAATTTTCATTATTAAGAATTAATACAGGTGAGTGGTTATAGCTATGAAAATATTGGCTATATGATTCTGCAATCGTTTCAAGATATTTAGTTGAAATATTCATTTCAAAATCAATATTTCTTTCTTTAATTCTTTTTTCTAAGGTTTCTATAGATGTTTGAATATAAATAATGAGATCTGGTTTAGGCGCTTTTAATTGTAAGTGAGAAAAGATTTGATGATAGAGATTAAACTCCTCCTCATCTAAATTAATTTTTGCAAAGATAGGATCTTTTTCAAGAAAAAAGTCTGCAATTATTGATTTTTTAAACATATCTTTTTGTGAAATTTTTTTTATTTGATCAGCTCTTTGGAAAAGAAAGAATAATTGAGTTGATAAGGCATATCGTTTCATGTCCTCATAAAATTTAGGCAAAAAAGGATTTTTTTCAGCTTTTTCACTTAATAAATTAACTAAAAATCGATCAGCTAAAATTTTAGCAAGAGTAGATTTTCCAGAGCCAATCGGCCCCTCAACGACAATATAGGGAAATTTATCAAAAATATTCATAAAGTTATGCGCTTAGCAATATCAGGATCAAGTTCTTTGGCTATTTTAGCGATATCTCCTATAAGAGGAATAGTAATATTTCCATCAATTTCTTGAAGAGGGAAAATCACAAAAGCTCGTTCATGCATTCTTGGATGCGGGATAGTAAGTTCTGGGCTATTTATTATTGTATCTCCATAAAGAAGGATATCTAAATCGATTGTTCTTGGTGCATTGGGAAATGAGCGCTCTCTTTTGTGCAAATGTTCTATCATTTGAAGCTCAGACAAAAGCTCTCGCGGGCTCAATTCTGTTTCAATCAGAACCACAGCATTAATAAAATCCGGTTGATCTTTATAACCTAAAGGTAGACTGGAATAGCAACTTGATTTCTTTACAAGGTTAGTTTTAGGCATCATCCCAATTTCATTAAATGCGTTGAGAACCTGATTGATTGGATTTGCAAGATTACTTCCTATTGCAATGTAAGCTAGGGTACCCATCTTAAATTATTTGCGGGTAAGTTCTTTAACCATCAATGATTTTTCATGATGATCAGCATCAATAAAATTTGTCCACCATATACCAATGCTATGGTCGAGCTCGTTAGATTGACATCTTAGCAGCATGAAATCATAAGCAGCTCTGAATCTAGGATGAAGTAATAATCGATATATTTTTTTTGGAGATTGATTTTCAAAGCGAGGTTGTAATCGCCATATTTCCTTCATCGTGATGGTGAAGCGTTTATGAATAGGGAAAAGTTTAATTTGTTTTTCGATTACCTCATCAATAGCTTGGTTAAGGCCCGCGATAGAGTGTTTAAGCTCAATTTTATATTCGTCCCATAGTTGATGAACTTGATACCACAACAAAAATGAAAATAAGAAGCTTGGGTTACAAGATTTATTTTGGTTAATTCTCAAATCTGTATTTTTAAGACCATTTAAAATAAAAAGATTGATCTCTTTTGATTCGGTGTCTGGAGATAAAAAAAACTGTGAGTAGATATTTTCATCATGCATGACTTTATAGCTATTTAATGCATGACCAGTTAAGAAAAATTTAATGACTTCATCAAATAATCTTGAATGTGGGATTTCATGAAGTGAAGGTACAATTTTTTTGATAGGATTTCTCGAGGAGTTATCAAGAGACATATTAAGTTTTGCGCATACACGAAATGCTCTTAATATGCGAATGGGATCTTCTTGATAGCGCTTTTCCGGTTCCCCAATGATCCTAACAATACCATTTTTAAGATCTTCAAGTCCTTCATGAAAATCGACAAGCTTATGATTAGTTGGACTGTAAAACATAGCATTGATCGTGAAGTCGCGTCGCATCGCATCTTCTTCAATTGTTCCGAAGTGGTTATCATCTTTAACCACGGAGCCGTCAGCCTGGATAATTTCTTTGAGCTGAGAGCGGTAGGTTGAGACTTCAATAACTTCACGGCCATAAATAACATGAACCAATTTAAAACGCCTACCAATCATCCTAGAGCGCTTAAATAAATGATGTATTTGATCAGGCGTCGCGTTTGTAACTACATCAAAATCCTTAGGTTTAATTCCAAAAAGAAGATCTCTAACAGCGCCGCCTACAAGATATGCTTCAAAGCCATTGTCCTCCAAAATTTCTATAGTCTTTATAGCGTGGATACTAATTAGACTGATATCAATTTTTTTAAAATCAATTTCAAAATTAGATTTTTTAGTTTTTTTAAATTTTTTAAAAAAGGATTTAAGGATAGGGGGGGTAGATGACATTAATGTAGATCTATATTAGCTAATATTTTTTTTCCAAAAAATATCTTTAACTTTTTTGTGTTTATTAATAACTCTAGCAAGCACAAACAACAAATCTGAGAGCCGATTAATATATTGAAGCGAATAGGCGTTAATACGATCATTGGAGTTGAGCTTAAATACGGCTTGCTCAGTTCTTCTGCAAATAGTTCTCGCCATATGACAAAATGCTGCAGCTCTAGAGCCTCCTGGGAGGATAAATTCTTTCAATGGTGGCAAGTCTTTATTATATGAAGTGATGATTTCTTCTAGTTCAAGTACATCATCCTTTTCGATAATTTTATGCCCTGGCATTGAGATTTCTCCACCAAGATTGAATAAATGATGCTGTATAACAGTTAAAATTTTATTAATTTTAGGTGGAAGATTTTCGGTAAGCATAAGACCGATCATCGAATTGAGTTCGTCTATTGAGCCCAGAGCAACAATGCGATCACTAAATTTCTTGGTTTTTGAGCCATCACCCAAGCCAGTAGATCCTTTGTCGCCACTTCTAGTAAATATTTTTGATAAACGGTAACCCATGATTTTCCTTTTCAATCTATTGTACATTAAGCTTACTATCATCTATATTTAGATTTGAATAAAACTTAGATTAAGCTCATGGCTCCATTTCAAAATAATCCTATTGGTGTGATTGACTCGGGAGTAGGGGGTATCTCCGTACTTAAGTGTATAAGAGCCCATCTACCTCATGAAAATTTAATTTATGTTGCAGACTCAAAGTTTGCGCCGTATGGAGAAAAAACAAGTGAAGAAATTACATATCGTGTTTTAACCGTTTTTGATTTTTTAAATAAACAAGAAGTAAAATCTGTAGTCGTAGCTTGCAATACAGCAACAGCAGCTTCAATTCAGATAGTCAGAGAAAAATTTGATTATCCAATTATAGGCATGGAACCTGCGGTGAAGCCTGCTTCATTAATGTCAAAAAACAAAATAGTTGGTGTATTAGCAACTTCAGGTACTTTATTAAGCGCAAAATTCTCAGCGCTCTTAGAGCACCACGGTAACGATATTCATTTTATTACGCAGCCTTGTTTTGGCCTAGTGGAGCTTGTTGAGAAAGGCGATACTGAAAGCCCAGAGCTTATTACGCTTTTAAAAAAATACATTGACCCTCTTTTGAAAAAAGAAATTGATACTTTAGTATTGGGATGTACTCACTATTCTTTTTTGAAGAAAACGATTAAGAAA
>JBEEPP010000016.1:0-8956 GCA_041191045.1 Pseudomonadota bacterium | reverse complement strand
TCAAAATTATGAAAAAATTTTAATAATTGGAGATATGGGTGAGCTCGGCAAAAAAGCAGCGCAATATCATGCTTCTATCGCGACTCATATTAATAAAAAGAAAATATTAGATGTGGTAGGTATAGGCAAATTAACTAAACATACGATTGATAAATGTAATGGTAATGCGAAATGGTTTAATGATAAAAA
This sequence comes from Pseudomonadota bacterium, assembly GCA_041191045.1. Taxonomy (GTDB): domain Bacteria; phylum Pseudomonadota; class Gammaproteobacteria; order Burkholderiales; family Methylophilaceae; genus Methylopumilus. The sequence goes on along the minus strand of JBEEPP010000016.1, from coordinate 8,767 downwards.
AGAACTTATTCAATACGTCAAATCAATAATAAGAAAAAATTCATGTGTACTTGTTAAAGGTTCACGTTTTATGAAGATGGAAGAAGTGGTAGATGCGCTTACTTAAAATTTTTAAGAAAGATAAAAATTATGTTGCTTGAATTATTTAAATTTTTAGCAAAAGAAATTCACGGATTTAATGTATTTAATTACATTACATTAAGAGCGGTGATGGCTACTATCACATCGCTAGTCATTTCTTTTGCTTTTGGCCCATGGTTAATTAAGAAGCTTAATCAATACAACATAGGTCAAGCTGTTCGATCAGACGGCCCTAAAGACCATCTTATTAAAACAGGCACACCCACTATGGGCGGTGGTTTAATATTAGTATCGATTATGGCATCGACTTTATTGTGGGCAGATATAAGAAATAACTATATTTGGGTATTATTGATTGTTACTCTTGGCTTTGGTCTTATAGGATTTATAGATGACTTAAAAAAAGTGATTTATAAAGATCCGAATGGTATTAGTGCAGGTCAAAAATACTTATGGCAGTCGGTCATAGGCCTTGGTGCATCGATTTATCTTTGGTCTAACGCAGTTACTCCTGAACAAACATCGCTTATTTTACCTTTCGTTAAAGATGTAAGCTTTTCGATGAATGGACTTACTTTTATTCTCTTGAGTTATATCGTCATTGTAGGAAGCAGTAATGCAGTAAATCTTACAGATGGACTTGACGGGTTGGCGATTATGCCAGCAGTTCTAGTTGCAAGCGCTTTAGGTGTATTTGCTTATGTTGCAGGTAATTTTGTGATAGCAAAATATTTAGGTATTCCTTATATAAGTGGCGCTGGTGAATTGGCTATATTTTGTACTGCGATGGCAGGTGCTGGCCTAGGATTTTTATGGTTTAACACGTATCCCGCAGAAGTATTTATGGGAGATTTAGGCGCACTTGCTCTAGGAGCAGCTATAGGAACGATCGCAGTTATTGTAAGACAAGAAATCGTTTTATTTATTATGGGAGGAATTTTTGTAGTAGAGACTTTTTCTGTTGCTATTCAAGTCATGTATTTTAAATATACTAAATTTAAATATGGCGTTGGTAAGCGAATTTTTCTTATGGCCCCACTTCATCATCATTATGAAAAAAAAGGCTGGAAAGAAACGCAAGTCGTTGTTAGATTTTGGATCATCACAATGATGCTTGTATTAATCGGGATTTCATCACTGAAAATTAGATGACCATTAACTTTAATAAGAAAAGAGTTTTAGTAATTGGTCTCGGAGATACCGGACAATCTGTATTACATTTTTTAATGAACAAAGAGTGCGTCATTCATGCAATTGATACGAGACCAACTCTTGAGAATTTAGATGAAATAAAAGAAAAATTTAAAAAGGTTAAATTCTCTGTTGGAGAGACATTTAACGAAGATATCATTAATAATATTGAATTAATTATTATTAGTCCCGGTGTTTCATTAAAAGAAAGTTATGTTCAAGCTGCTTTAAATCGAGGCATACCTGTAGTTGGTGACATTGAAATCTTCTCACAAGTTAAATCAATCAGTTCAAAGGTGATTGGTATTACAGGATCGAATGGTAAAACAACAGTCACTGCGCTTGTAGGGGAGCTATTAAAAGCAGCGGGTATATCGACTATTGTTGGAGGAAATATCGGTATACCTATATTAAATACCCTAAATCAAAAAGTACCTGAAGTTTATGTTCTTGAATTATCCAGTTATCAACTAGAAACAACATATTCATTAGCACTTGAATCCGCAACAGTATTAAATATTTCAGAAGATCATATGGATCGGTATACATCAATCGAAGAGTATGCGAAAGCTAAATATAGAATATTCAATCATGCTAAAAAGATTATTTTGAATCGAGATGATGAATATCTCAAATCTCAGATTAACGAAGATTCAGTGACATTCGGAAATCATTCAGACGAGAAAAATTACGGTATTAAAAAGAATGGAAATCAATATTTCATTGCCAAAGGCAATGCTGAAATTATCTCTTTAGATGAAATTAAACTTAAGGGCCTCCATAACATACAAAATATCATGGCCGCTTTGGCATTGTGTGAACCATTTAAAATTTCTACTGACGTGATTAAAAAAGTAGTCAGTCAATTTAAAGCCCCACCCCATAGAGTTGAATATGTTGACTCCATATCAGGCATTGATTTTTATAATGACTCAAAAGGAACTAATGTAGGAGCTACGATTGCTGCTATTCAAAGTATGAGTAAACCAGTCTTACTCATTGCAGGGGGAGATGGTAAAAATCAAAACTTTAAGCTATTGATAAATATACTCAAATCGAAAGTTAAAAATATTTCTTTGATTGGTAAAGATGCACAAATTATGCAAGAAGTATTTAGTGATAAAGGAATTCCTGTAAGTATTGAAAAAAATCTTGAGCTAGCAGTAATTAAATCATTTGAATTGGCTAACTCTGGCGATGTAATTCTTCTCTCTCCAGCATGTGCAAGTACAGATATGTTTAAGAATTATGTTCAACGGGGAGAAGTTTTTAAGGATTGCGTAAACAAGCTAAAAAATAAATCATGATCGATAAATTTTCAAATAAATCGACAATAGATAAGCCTTCTTTTGATCAAGGACTATTTTGGGTTTCATGCATACTGATTGCAATTGGTCTTATTATGGTTTACTCGTCTTCAATTTCTTTCGCTGAATCTAGTAAATTAACCAAACACCAAAATTACTTTTTTTTATTAAGACAATCAATTTATATTTTATTAGGCTTTGTCGTTGGATTTATTACCTTTCAGATACCGATTCGTTGGTGGCAAAAGATGTCCCCTTATTTGTTCATGGCAGGTATGGTGTCTTTAATTCTTGTTCTTATTCCTGGTATTGGTCATGTGGTGAATGGAAGTAGACGTTGGATTTCATTGCTTATATTTAATATGCAACCTTCAGAATTTATGAAATTATTTACAGCCATGTATGCATCAGATTATGTCCTGAGAAAATCTAAAGAGATTGGTAGTTTTTTAAAAGGATTTCTTCCAATGGCAGCAGTGATCATGTTAATAGGCGCATTATTATTGCTTGAACCTGATTTTGGTGCATTTGCTGTGATCTCAGTTATTGCAATGTGCACTTTAATTTTAGGCGGTATCGATAAAAAAATACTGATGGGCTTAAGTGTTGTTGCTCCCATTGGAATGGCAGCATTAATTTTTAGTTCCGACTATAGGTATCAAAGATTAATAGGTTTTTTCAACCCATGGGCCGATCCTTATGGAAAAGGTTATCAGTTATCGCATGCCCTTATTGCATTTGGTCGTGGTGAATTTTTCGGAGTAGGACTTGGGGGTAGTGTCGAAAAATTACTTTATTTACCCGAGGCCCATACCGATTTTATTTTAGCTGTATTAGGTGAAGAATTTGGTTTCTTTGGAGTGCTGATCGTTATTGGATTATTTTCATGGCTTGTGATCAGAGCTTTTGGTATTGCCAAAGAGGCTATTATTAATGAAAGTTATTATTCGGCATTGTTATCTCAAGGTATCGGTATTTGGTTTGGCACACAAGGCATTATTAATATGGGTGTGAATATGGGACTTCTCCCTACTAAAGGCTTAACCTTACCACTTCTATCTTACGGCGGCAGCGGCATATTAGCCAATATGGTTGCGCTTGCTATATTACTCAGGATTGACTGGGAAAACCGAAGAGGCTTAAGAGGAATTTAAATTCGTGAAATCCAATAAAAAAATATTGATTATCGCAGGAGGTACCGGAGGACATATTTATCCGGGCATTGCGATCGCCGATTATTTAAAAGTTAAAGGTTGGTCGATTACATGGCTTGGAACTTCGCATGGCATGGAAAATAAATTGATCGATAAAAAGCCCTATCAAAAAGCGATGATTGATATTACTGGCGTTAGAGGCAAAAACCTTTTAAGTTGGTTAAAGCTTCCATTTAAGCTCTTAATCGCATTAATACAATGTGCAAAAGCAATTAAAAAAGAAAAGCCAGATGTAGTAATTGCTATGGGTGGTTATGTTTCATTTCCGGGCGGCCTTATGGCGAGGCTTATGGGTAAGCCACTCATTGTGCATGAACAAAATTCGATTCCAGGCCTTACCAATAAATTATTAGCAATGATCGCAACACAAATATATTCCGCGTTTCCAATTAAATTAATACGAGCCTCGCATAAGATTGGCAATCCAGTAAGAGATGAAATTAGACAAATCAAACCTCCAGTTCAAAGATTTAAAAATAGAAAAGGTCCTTTAAGATTACTTATAGTAGGCGGAAGTTTGGGAGCTAAATTTTTTAACGATACGATTCCTTTAAGTATTAAACAAATTAATTCTAAAGACAGGCCCACCATCATTCATCAATCCGGTGAGAAGCATTTTCAAGAATTAAAAGTAAATTACAAAAAATGTGGCATTAAAGCCGACTGCAGGTCTTATTTGGACCATATTGAAAAAGTGTATGAATGGGCAGACCTTGTCATAGCAAGGTCTGGCGCCCTCACGGTATCTGAATTTTCGGCAGCAGGAATTCCTAGTATTTTGGTGCCATTCCCTTTTGCTGTAGATAATCATCAGTTTTATAACGCAAAATACTTAAGTGATAAGAAGGCAGCGCGACTTATAATTCAGGAGGAACTCACAATCGAATTATTAAGTGGTTTACTTAAAGGCATGACAAGAAATGAATGCTTAAAAATGTCTAAAGCTGCATTAGAAAATAAGGGAACAAAACCTGAAGAAATGATTTATCAAGCATGTGAGCGATTAATTAAAAAATGAAACACAATATCAACCGAATTCATTTTGTAGGTATAGGTGGCTCAGGCATGAGCGGTATTGCAGAAGTAATGCATAACCTAGGTTATTTTGTCTCCGGCTCCGACATTCAGGATTCGCCAGTTACTGCAAGATTAAAAGAGCTTGGCATTAAGATTTTTATTAATCATGCAGCAGAGAATATTAAAGATATTGATGTCATTGTTATCTCTACAGCAATAGATAAAGACAACCCCGAATTAAAAGCTGCTATAAAAAATAAAATCCCGATTATGCCGAGAGCGGAAATGCTCTCAGAATTGATGCGATTTAAAAAAGGTATTGCTGTAGCCGGTACTCATGGTAAAACAACAACAACAAGTTTAATAGCCTCTATATTGGCAGAAGCCTCTATGGATCCGACCTACGTAATTGGTGGAAGACTTTCTTCTTTGAATGCAAATGCCAAGCTAGGTAATGGTGAATATATTGTTGTGGAAGCTGATGAATCAGATGCATCATTTTTACATTTGACGCCAGTTTATTCTATTTTGACAAATATTGATCAAGATCACATGGAAACATATGACAATGATTTTGATAAACTTAAGAAAACTTATATCGAATTCATACATCGATTACCTTTTTATGGTGTGGTGATTGTGTGTATTGACGATCCTGTTATTAAATCTATTCTTCCTGAAATTTCTAGACCTATCATCACATATGGCTTGTCTGATGATGCAGATGTACATGCTGAAGAAGTTGAAGCAGATGCAGGCAAAATGCATTTTAAAGTGACGATAAAACACTCTTATGTTGTTAAAAAAGAAATGACTTTGAATCTACCAGGAAAGCATTATGTGAGAAATGCATTAGCTGCAATAGCATTAGCTGATGAGCTTGAGATACCGATTTCCAAAACAATTGATGCCTTAAAGCATTTCAAAGGCGTGGGACGTAGGTTCGAAACTTATAAAGATTTAATCTTTGATAAAAAATCTTTTACTCTCGTAGACGACTATGGACATCATCCTGTTGAAATTGAAGCTGTCCTTGAAGCAGCGCGGGATGCTTATCCAAATAAATCTATTCACCTTGTTTTTCAGCCTCATCGCTATACCAGAACAAGAGATTGTTTTGATGAGTTTGTAAGAGTGCTCCAAAAAGCAGATAAAGTTCTTCTCACTGATATTTATTCGGCTGGTGAAAAAGTAATTCCAGGGGTAAATTCCATAGCAATGATGGATCGTATGAATAAAATTACAAACAAAGTTTATTTTGAGAAAGACATTGGAGTATTGGCTAAAACAGCACTTCAACAAATTGATCAAGATTCTATTTTAATAGTAATGGGGGCAGGTTCAGTAGGAAGAGTAACGAAGGATATATTGAGTATTGTGAACACATGACAAATGCATTAATTTTCAAGAATGAGTCATTAAACAAATACAACAGTTGGCGTGTAGGTGGAGCCGCCGACAATTTATTTACCCCAAAAAATTTAGAAGAGCTAAAAAATTTCTTAAAAGAAGGAAAATATTTAAAGCCTCTCACTTTTATTGGATTGGGATCAAATGTCTTGGTAAGAGACGGAGGAATTCGTGGAACAGTTATTGTCATACATGCCGCTTTGAATGAAATTCAAATAACTGATGATAGTATGTATGCAGAAGCAGGTAACACATGTGCAAAGATCGCAAAAAATCTAGCTAAAGAACATTATGTTGGCGGAGAATTTTTTGCTGGTATTCCAGGCACTGTAGGAGGAGCATTGGCAATGAATGCTGGATGTTACGGTTCTGAAACATGGAATTATGTAACCCAAGTGAATATGATTGATGAAGAAGGAAATATAGTCACAAGACTAAAAAATGAATTTTTGATTTCCTATCGTGAAGTAGTTAAGCCCAAATTAAATGAATGGTTTGTGGGTGCTTGGTTTAATTTCAAAAAAGACATGACAGCTGACCCGGAAAGTAAGATTAAGGAATATCTTAATCATAGAAAAAATACACAACCTCTCAATTGGCCTACAGCTGGTTCAACTTTCAGAAATCCTAAAGATACTTTTGCTGCAAAACTCATTGAAGAGTGCGGATTAAAAGGTTACAGGGTTGGCAATGCAGAAGTATCAGACAAACATGCGAATTTTATTATCAATTTGGGCAAAGCATCTGCAAAAGATATCGAGGATATTATTGATCATGTTGAATCTGAAGTGTTTAAAAGAAAAGGTATCAAGCTTGAAAGAGAAGTCAAAATTTTAGGTGACTTTCTAAATTGATGACCAACTTCGGGAAAGTGGCAGTGCTAATGGGAGGAGACTCAAACGAAAGGGCTGTTTCACTCTTAAGTGGTGATGCTGTATTTCATGCACTAAAACGCTTAGGTATTGAAACTGAAACTTTTGACCCGTCTGATAGAGACATTGAAGAAATTAAAACTTATGACAGGGTCTTTATAGCTCTTCATGGACGCGGTGGCGAAGATGGTTCTATGCAAGCTTTTCTAAAATCAAAAAATGTTGCATATACAGGCAGTAACTCTGCAAGCTCTGCAATTGGCATGGATAAGCTCAAAACAAAATTACTATGGCGGTCACTTAATATTTCAACACCAGATTTTTTACAAGTGACTGAAAAAACTTCTTATGCAGATATCGTCAATTCAATTGGCTCACCTTTTTTTATAAAGCCATCCAATGAAGGTTCAAGTATTGGAATCGATAAGATTAAAAATGAACAACAATATAAAGAAGCTTTTTTAAAGACATCGAAAATTGATGCAAATGTAATCGTTGAAAAATTTGTAGATGGTGAAGAATATACCGTGGCAATTGTGAATAATAAAACGCTACCAGTAATTAAAATTAAACCGAGCAATGAGTTTTATGACTATGAAGCTAAATATCTTAAAGATGATACGCAATATATTTGTCCTTCAGGTATTGAAAAAGATAAAGAAGCTCTCATCGCACAAGAAGCCCTAGAAGCTTTTAAAGCGATTGGCTGTTCCAGTTGGGGTCGAGTCGATTTTATGATGGATCAAAAAGGCCATCATTATTTTATAGAAGTGAATACTTCGCCTGGAATGACGAGCCATAGCCTGGTACCTATGGCAGCTAAAGAAATTGGTATTAATTTTGATCAATTAGTTTTAGAGATATTAAAAACTGCAGATGTTAAATAACTATTTAAAAATTTATTGGTTAGGTAATTTGGTATTTTTACTTAATATTATTTTGATACTTTTTTTATTTAGCTATCGATTTATGCATTTTGCTAAATTTCCGATACGAGAAATTAAAGTTGTAGGTCAATATCAACATTTAGATGAAGATCAAGTTAGCATGATTTCAGATCGATTTGTTAAAGGTAACTTTTTTTCTTTAGATTTGTATAGCACTAAGGAAGCGTTTACAAAACTACCTTGGATTAGAAATGTAAGTTTAAGAAGAGTGTGGCCAGATCGATTAGAAGTTTTTGTTGAAGAACATCAGGCAATAGGAAGATGGGGTGCGATAGCCTTAGTTAATGAGAATGGTGAAATTTTTCACGGGGCATCCGATGAAGATTTGCCACTTTTTTTTGGACCAGAAGGCACGGCAAGTTATATAGCATTGGAGTATAAAAAAATGCAAAGTATTTTAGATAAAAAACAATTAAAAATTGCGCAAGTTTCCTTATCTTCTAGGTACACTTGGGACATTAGAACAACTAACAACATGAAAATTATTTTAAGCAAAGATAACATCGAAGCGAATCTAACTCGCTTTATGTCCCAGTATGACAATATTTTAGTTTCAGTTAAAAGAATTGGTTCAGCTGACTTAAGATATCCCAATGGTTTTGCGATTAAAAAATCTACTGAACCCATTCAAAAAATAGATAGTGGTGAGAGGCCGCTTATATGATTAAACAAAAAGAAGAAAAAAATCTCATCGTTGGTCTAGATATTGGAACATCTAAGATTGTGGC
>JBEEPP010000015.1:0-8978 GCA_041191045.1 Pseudomonadota bacterium | reverse complement strand
ACACCTCAAAGAATATAGCTTGCTTCAGGTTGACGTCACTCAAAATAATACCGAACATAAAGCTTTATTAAAACATTTCAATCTTTATGGCCCGCCAGCCATATTATTTTTCGATAAACAGCATAACGAATTACGTACTTTTAGAATTGTAGGCTTTAAGAATTCATCACAAATGCTAGATCACCTTAAAACGCTCCAACATGAAAATCAATAAAACTAAACTTCATATGACCATCTATGTGGTTGCCATTATTTTTTTAGGATTTTCTCTTTCTCGCATTTTTTTAAAGCCAGCAGAAAAAGACAATCTTTCGTCTGCCCCTCTATTTAGATCGGTCATGAATGATCCCTATGGCAAGCCTCAAAACCTCAAACAATTTCAGCATAAAATCATTGTGCTTAATTTTTGGGCAACTTGGTGCGAGCCATGTCGCGAAGAAATGCCTGAATTATCTAACTTCTATGTTGAGAATCAACCTAAAAACGTTGTGGTAGTAGGGGTTGCAATTGATGAAGAAAAGGCCGTGAGGTCTTATCTTAAAAGCACAAAAGTAACTTACCCTATTCTTGTAGATGAGGATAAAGGAGTGATTCTAGGTAAAAATTTAGGAAACAATGAAGGTATTTTGCCTTATACTGTAATCATTGATTCGCAAGGTATCATTCAAAAAACCATTCCTGGTCGTATTCATCAAGACCAATTGGATGCCATACTCAAACCTTTATTGCAACCCTCTAAAAGCCTTTAATTTTCCTTAATTTCGTCTAATTTGTAGACAAAAAACGTTATTTTCGGCAAAATTAACTTCCATAGATTCAAGAAAAAACGTAACGCATGGCAACAAAATCAATCCTAGTTTTGCATGGGCCCAACCTAAACCTTCTAGGCGAGCGCGAGCCACAACATTATGGCAAACAAACCTTAGAAGACATCGATCAAGTCTTAAAAACTATGGCTTCAGCAAAGGCCATTAAACTTGAAACCATGCAAAGCAATAGTGAAGGCGACTTAGTAAACAAAATCCAATCACTTCAGAAAGACAAAATTGATTTTCTCATTATTAATCCGGCAGCTTATACGCACACATCTGTGGCAATGCGCGATGCATTATCTGCTGTCAAAGTCCCATTTATAGAAGTTCATTTATCTAATGTATATGCAAGGGAGCCTTTTAGACATCACTCCTATTTTTCTGATATCGCTGTTGCTGTGATTAGCGGCTTAGGTGCGGATGGTTATATAGCAGCTCTTAATTTTGCAATTAACGCTTAAAGTTTTAACAAGAGGTCATTATGGATTTACGCAAACTTAAAAAATTAATCGACTTGGTCGAAGAGTCTGGTATCGCTGAGCTTGAACTCACAGAAGGTGAAGAAAAAGTCAAAATTAGTCGTCAACTTATGAATCAAGGCGCGCCTATGACGCATTATATACAAGCGCCTCAACCTCAAATGACACCTCCATCAGACATAAGCGCTGCAGAAACTAAACCTGTCACAGAAAAAATAGAGGGTCATGCAGTAAATTCGCCGATGGTAGGAACTTTCTATCGCTCACCCTCTCCTGATGCTAAGGCTTTTGTCGATGTGGGATCTAAAGTTACTAAAGGTGACACGCTTTGTATTATTGAAGCTATGAAATTACTTAATGAAATTGAAGCGGATGCAACTGGTACGATTAAAAAAATCTTGGTTGAAAACGGTCAGCCCGTTGAGTACGGCGAAACTCTCTTTATTATTGGCTAAGTCTTTATGTTTGAAAAAATACTAATCGCCAATCGTGGCGAAATTGCACTTAGAGTATTACGTGCATGTCGTGAACTTGGCATTAAAACAGTCACTGTCCATTCTGAAGCAGACCGCGATGCAAAATACGTCAAACTGTCCGATGAATCTGTATGTATTGGCCCTCCGCCTTCCACACAAAGCTATTTAAATATTCCAGCTGTAATTAGTGCCGCTGAAGTGACGGACGCAGAAGCAATTCATCCTGGCTATGGTTTTCTATCTGAGAATGCAGATTTTGCTGAGCGCGTTCAACAAAGCGGCTTCGTATTTATTGGTCCTCGTCCAGAAACTATTCGCCTAATGGGCGACAAAGTCAGCGCTAAAAATGCAATGAAAGAAGCCGGTGTACCATGTGTACCGGGCTCGGATGGAGCGCTTCCTGATGAACCCAAAGAGATAATCGCTATTGCTAAAAAAATTGGTTACCCAGTAATCATTAAGGCTGCTGGTGGTGGTGGTGGGCGAGGCATGCGCGTTGTTCATACCGAGGCCGCCCTTATTGCGTCAGTTAATATGACCAAACAAGAAGCACAAACAGCATTTGGTAATCCAACGGTTTATATGGAAAAGTTTTTAGAAAAACCACGGCATATCGAATTTCAAGTACTCTCTGACCAACACGGTAATGCAGTATATCTTGGCGAACGCGATTGCTCTCTTCAACGTCGCCACCAAAAAATTATCGAGGAAGCACCGGCACCTGGTTTATCTGCAAAACTTCGCGAGAAAATTGGCGAACGCTGTGCCGAAGCATGTCGCACAATTAATTATCGAGGCGCAGGCACATTTGAATTTTTATATGAAAATAATGAATTTTATTTCATTGAAATGAATACACGTTTGCAAGTTGAACATCCTGTTACTGAATTTATAACCGGTATTGATATTGTTCAACAGCAAATCAAAATTGCTGCGGGTGAAAAATTACCATTTAAGCAGAAAGATATTGTATTTAAAGGTCACGCGATTGAATGTCGAATTAATGCTGAGGATCCTTATAACTTTGTTCCTTCTCCTGGCAAAGTAACTACATTCCATATGCCAGGAGGTCCTGGTGTTCGCGTAGATACGCATACTTATGCAGGCTATACCGTGCCTTCCAATTACGACTCTATGATTGGTAAATTAATTACTTATGGTGATACACGAGATCAAGCTGTAGCAAGAATGCGTGTAGCCTTATCAGAAATGGTCGTGGAAGGTATTAAAACAAATATTCCTTTACACTTAGATCTGATGGCTGATCTAGCCTTTAACAATGGCGGTGTCAGCATCCATTATTTAGAAAAAAAACTCGGCATACAAAAAAAATAAATGGCCGCTTGGATTAATCTTAAAATCCGAGCAAGTGCAGAATATGCACATATCATTAGTGATGCTTTAATCGAACTCGGCGCACTTTCATCTTCCATAGAAGACTCGTATCTCAATAGCGAAAATGAAGAAGCCCTTTTTGGCGAACCCAACATACCTAGCAATACAATCTGGCAAAACAACGCCATTGAATCTCTTTTTGATGACTCTATATCTATTGATACTGTGATAGATGAACTTAAATCTATGACGGGTTTATCTAATATTGATTACACACTTGAGTCTGTAGAAGAACAAAATTGGGTCACATTAACACAATCACAATTTGAACCGATTAGCATTTTAAATAAACTTTGGATCGTACCAAGCTGGCATACAATACCTAATCCAAGTGCTATCAATATTATTTTAGATCCTGGATTAGCATTTGGTACAGGAAGTCACCCTACAACACACTTATGTTTAGAGTGGCTTATTAAGGAAGTAAAGATAAATGATTGTGTCTTAGATTACGGATGTGGATCAGGTATTTTATCGATTGCAGCAAAGAAATGTGGTGCAAAAGAAGTTGTAGGTGTAGATATTGATCCACAAGCAATTATTTCAAGCACACATAATGCAAAAGAAAATCATGTCGATATTCAATTTTATAATTCAGAATCATCACTAAAATTTGAAGCTGATATTGTTGTTGCAAATATTTTATCTAGCGCACTCTCGGTCTTGGCGCCCATCATAGCAAAGGCTTGCAAGCCTCAAGGAAAAATTGCATTATCTGGTATCTTGAAAGAACAAGTTGAAATACTTACTAAAATATATAGTGCATGGTTTAATTTAAACAAACCAATTGAACGCGAAGGCTGGATTCTCATGTCAGGCACGAAAAAAAGTATTTCCTAAATTTTTTAATTCGTTTATGATGCAAACTCCTCTTAATAAAAAGGATTAGTAAATGAAGAAGAACGTTAAAGGTTTAGAAAGAGTAGTTCGTATTGCTGTTGGTGCTGCTGTATTAGGCCAAGCAATAGGTGGTTACTCTGTTTTTGAATATGGCATGGTTGATGAAATCGTCGGTGTATTTTTATTAGGCACTGGTGTTTTAGCTTCATGTCCTGTCAAATCTGTTTTAGGTCTTGGTTCTAAGAAAGCGCCTGCAAGATCAACTGCGGCAAGAAAACCAGCTAAACGTAAACCAGCTCGTAAAGCTGCTGCTAAAAAACCAGCTGCTAAACGTAAAGCGGCTCCAAAAAGAAGACGCGCAGCTCGTTAATCGCTTATCCATATTAAGAAGCGTTATATATCAATAACGCTTCTTTCTTAAATCATTTCAATCGTATCTGTTTTAATCAATCGTATCGCCTCTGAAATAGTTTCTAAAGCCTTCATTCGCACAAAACTTTTGCGATAGGCCACTGCAATAGTTCTTGAAGGAATAGGTTTAATAAAAGGGATCACCTTTATTAAATGATTTTGATAACGATCTGAGGTTGCACTTTTTGGTAGTACGGTAATGCCTAGATTAGATGCCACCATATTACGAATTGTTTCAAGTGAATTGCCTTGAAGCACTTCGCCTTTCTTAGATAAATCCGGACACGACTCAACCACTTGCAAACTAAAACAATGTCCACTATTTAAAAGTAATACTTTTTCATCGCTTAATTCTTTCGGGTCAATATTTTTTCGAGCTGCCCAAGGATGATTATTCGGCACAGCAACTACAAACTCTTCTTTATAAAGAGGCAAGACTTGTATACCTGGAATATTAAATGGCAATGCCACAATTGCTGCATCAATTTGTCCATTTTTTAATTGTAATTCAAGGCTTGAAGTAATATTTTCTTCGACTTCTAACGGCATTTTCGGCGCTAGTTTTCTTAAAATAGGAATAATTTGTGGTAACAAGTAAGGTCCGACTGAATGAATCATGCCTACTTTAATTGATCCATTTAACGGGTCTCCGCCAGATTTTGCGAATGATTTTATTTTTTCAACTTCGTCTAAAATAATATTGGCTTGCGCAATAATTCTTTCGCCAATTTCTGTAATAGTAACTTCGGTACGATTTCTTTCAAATAATGAAACATTAAGCTCTTCTTCTAGTTTTTTAATAGCTAAACTTAATGCTGGTTGACTCACAAAACATTTGCTTGCTGCACGTCTAAAGTTTTTTTCTTTAGCTACAGCAACCACAAATCTTAGTTCACTTAGTGTCATAAATTAAGTAAACCTAAATATCGAGATTACTTGCTCCTAATGCATTATTTTCAATAAATGCCCGTCTAGGCTCTACTTGGTCGCCCATGAGCGTTGAAAATATTTCATCTGCAGAAATAGCATCTTCAATTTGAACTTTAAGCAATCTACGCACATTAGGGTCCATGGTTGTTTCCCACAGCTGTTCAGGATTCATTTCACCTAATCCTTTATAGCGCTGTATATTTAAATTATGTTTTGCTTCATTTAACAACCAGTCGAGCGCTTCTTTAAAATTTGAAATTGATTGTGATTTTTCGCCGCGCTGTATCATAGCACCTTCGGCCACTAGGCCATCTAGCATTTGTGATGTTTTTAATAACTGTTGGTAATCCCCACTTGATAAGAACAATGCGTCAATGACACAGCTTTCTAAATTACCGTGTACAAATTTATTTACCGCCAATTTATAAGATTTAGTTTCTTCATCAAGTGACACAATCACTTCTGATTTTTCTGTGCTCTTATTAATAAGACGCTCTCTAATAGCTTCTGCAATTTTTTCGGCTTTAGCTTCACTTGATAAATCAATAGCTCCTACATGAAGAATTGCACGCAAAACAGCCTCGTCATAGTGAGGGGCAATACGACGAATCACCGCTTCTGTTAAAACCATTTGTCTTGCTATCTCACCCAATCCGTCCCCGGTTAAATGAGTGCCACCTTTTTTAGTTAGCAAGGTTGCATCTTTAATAGCGGACTCAAGTAAATATTGGTCGAGTTCTTGTTCGTCTTTTAGATATTGTTCATGCTTACCTTGCTTCACCTTGAAAAGGGGTGGTTGGGCAATATAAATATGGCCTCGTTCAACAAGCTCCGGCATTTGACGATAGAAAAATGTTAAAAGTAATGTACGAATATGTGCGCCATCGACGTCCGCGTCAGTCATGATGATAATACGGTGATATCGTAACTTCTCAACATTAAAATCGTCTTTACCTATGCCAGTACCCAAGGCAGTTATGAGTGTTGCGATTTCTTGTGAAGATAATAATTTATCGAAACGCGCTTTTTCTACGTTTAAAATTTTTCCTTTTAACGGAAGGATTGCTTGGTTCTTGCGATCGCGTCCTTGCTTTGCAGAGCCTCCTGCGGAATCGCCCTCGACCAAATAAATTTCGCATAAGGAAGGATCTTTTTCTTGGCAGTCTGCTAGTTTTCCTGGAAGGCCCATAGAGTCCATAGCGCCTTTGCGGCGTGTCATATCTCGCGCTTTTCTTGCTGCTTCGCGTGCTCGAGCAGCGTCAATAATTTTATTACAAATAATTTTTGCATCAGCAGGGCTCTCAGCTAAGAAATCAGCAAGTTTAGATGCAACTACATCAGATACTACAGGTTGTACTTCACTTGATACCAATTTATCTTTTGTCTGAGAAGAAAATTTGGGCTCTGGCACTTTCACTGACAAAATACAGGTGAGCCCTTCGCGCATATCGTCACCAGTTGTTTCTACTTTTGCTTTTTTGGCGAGATCATTTTGCTCAATAAAATTATTTAGGGTTCGAGTCATTGCTGTACGAAGGCCTGTTAAGTGTGTGCCGCCGTCTCTTTGAGGAATATTATTTGTAAAGCATTGAACATTCTCGCCATATGAATCATTCCATTGCATAGACACTTCAACGCTGATACCGTCCTTTTCGCCAAACGCATGAAATGCTTTTTTGTGAAGTACAGATTTAGATCGATTCATATACTCGACGAAACCTTTTACGCCACCTGAGTATGCAAAGTTTTCTGATTTATTTGTTCTTTGATCTATCAATTCCATTTTCACGCCGTTATTGAGGAAAGATAGTTCACGTATACGTTTTGCTAAAATTTCATAATGAAAATCAATATTGGTAAATGTTTCAGCTGACGGGAAAAAGTGAACTTCTGTTCCACGACGATCAGTCGTACCCATCTCTGCTAATGGTGCCACACGTTCACCGCGTTTAAACTCCATTTGATAAACCTTGCCATTACGACACACTTTTAAACGTAACCATTCTGATAGAGCATTCACTACAGAGACACCCACACCATGCAAACCACCGGATACCTTATAAGAGTTTTGATCAAACTTTCCACCTGCATGTAATTCAGTCATAACAATTTCTGCAGCGGAACGTTTAAATTCGTCATCTTCTTTAATGTCCGTTGGAATGCCGCGACCATTATCTGAGATGCTAACGGAGTTATCTGGATGAATAATAATTTTAATATCATCACAGTGGCCTGCTAAGGACTCATCAATTGCATTATCAAGAACTTCGAAAACCATATGGTGAAGACCGCTACCATCCGAAGTATCCCCGATATACATACCTGGTCTTTTTCGTACTGCATCTAATCCCTTTAAGATTTTAATGCTGTCTGAGTTGTATTCTTGATTATCTATCTTTTGAGCCATGAGTTTCTCTTTTTTTATTTGAATTAAATGCGCATCGGCATCACTACATATTTATAGTTATTATTATTGGGTATCGTAAACAAGCAACTACTATTTGTGTCTAGAAAAGCTAAGTTAACTTTTTCATCTTGTATATTTGTGAGAACATCAATTAAATATGTCACATTAAAACCAATATCAATAGGATCTTGTTGATATTGAATTTCCAACTCTTCTTCCGCTTCCTCTTGTTCTGTGTTTGTACTCATAAGCTTTAAATTGTTATCTGCAATCATCATACGAATGCCACGATATTTCTCATTCGATAAAATAGATGCTCGTTGAAGTGAGGTTAAAAACTGTGTGCGGTCAATTGTAAATTGATTGTTATGCCCTTCTGGAATAACGCGTGTGTAATCAGGAAACTTACCATCAATCACTTTAGAAATAAGTTGTATGTCATTAAAGCTAAAGTTTACCTGACCTTTATAAAGCTCAACGGTTACTAACTCCTCTGAATCATTAAGGAGTTTAATTAACTCAATCACTGTTTTTCTTGGAAGAATCACTTCTGTTTTGTTGTAGTTTTGATCTAAATGAATTGAAGTAAAACTTAAGCGATGTCCGTCTGTACCTACAATATTTAATTGATTGCCATTTACCTCAAACAACAAACCATTTAAATAATAACGAATGTCTTGTTGCGCCATCGCAAACTCAACTTGCTTTAATAAACGTTTAAGTTGAACTTGAGAAATAGTAATTACAACAGCCTCACTTGAAGCTTTTGTCATCACAGGATAGTCTTTTGCAGGTAATGTTTGAATTGCGAAACGACTCTTATTTGCTTTTACCGACACGCGATTATCTTTAATCGCAATATCAATTACACAATCATCAGGTAACGATCGCGTAATATCAAAAAACTTTCTTGCTGATATTGTGGTTGCAATTTCTTCTTTAAGATCCGCTTTAAAACTTAATGACACTTGCATTTCTAAATCAGTTGCAGTGAGTTGTACCTGACCATCTTTTCCTTGAATTAAAATATTTGAAAGAATTGGAAGTGCGTGCTTACGTTCTACAATACTTGCAACATTTGCAAGTGGTTTAAGTAAAGCATCTCGATTAATTTTTATATTCATATTCTTCTTCTTTATTTAATGTTTTTTAATATATAAATCTAATAATAGTAATAAAGGTAAGGTTTTCTATGGATAACCCTATAAACTTTAATATAAACAATTAG
>JBEEPP010000014.1:0-9163 GCA_041191045.1 Pseudomonadota bacterium | reverse complement strand
GTTACCAGCGCGAAGTTCTTGAGCGATTTTCATAATATTGATCCTTGGGAATGCTTACCAAATAAAGGGTGGAATTATACTCGAAAATTATGTTTCGTAACAATAATCGACCAAACTCTCTACAAATGAAGCCTCTTTGAAATAATGATGACTTTGCTTTAATGCAAAAGCTTCTAAACGAGCTTGTTGCTTAAAAAAATCACGCCATAAAACTTCGTTAAATTTGTTATTCGACCAGTCATCATGCATTTTAATTAAAATTTCAGATAAATCTTGATCGCATGCTTCGCAATAACGCTTTAAAAAAGCCTTAAGTTTAATTAAATGAATATTATTTCCTTGGATATAAGGTTGCCAAATAAAAGGTTTGCCAGCCCAAATTGCTCTTGTCCAGCTATCTTCTCCTCGCACAAAATTAAGATCACATGACCAAAGTAGGTTATCAAAATCATCATGATTTAAAAATGGATAAGAAATGATATGAATAAATTGATAATTATTTTTTAGCTTCAACAGATCAAATAGATATTGAGGTATAAAAAATTGAGCAGATTTCTTTATGTGATCTATTACATCCAAAAAAACTTCAATTTTTTGTATTGGATAATAAAAGAGTGATATTGAATATAAGTTCGGATCCCCACCTAATGACTGAATAAGCTTTTTGCGTCTAGATTGATCAAAAGCCTCTCGGCGCAAAAACAATCCCTTTTCCCGAATAAGACCCCCTGTTTGATTAGTAAAGCCAGGATAAAAGAAAGTTTTAATAAGCCCCGATTGAGGATCGATAGAAGGTTTTAAATGGAAGTTATCTACCCAGGGTTCGGCTGATAAATATTCAATCGCAATATATTTGGACTTTTTGCGCTTAATAAGCGTTTTATAGCTATGTGGCAAATCTATATTAAAAAGGTTGAACACAAAATCTGGAGGCGGCGGAAGTGATGTTGAATCATCACTAAAATCACAATGACAAATATTGATTCCATTAATCGTTTGTTTTTGCAGTGAAAGATCAATTGAAGGTATCAATCTCTTGGTGGTTACAAGATCGTCAACGAGAAGATGCACCTCAATATTAAAATCAACCTTAAGCTGCTTTGCTATTCGCCAAGCAACACCAATATCCCCAAAAAAATCAATCACCTTACATGTTAAGTGGCACACGATAGGACTTTTATTACTCATGATAAGCTACATCAATAATTCTAAATTTCACTAAACCTCCAGGGGTTTCAACCTTCACTTCATCCTCTAAGTTTTTACCTAAAAGAGCTTTGGCAATGGGGGATACCCAACTAATAAAGCCTTTTTCTGTATCAATTTCATCTTGCCCCACAATACGATAATAATGCTCCGAATCATCTGATTCATTGAGTAAAGTTACCCATGCGCCAAAAAAAATCTTGTCTTGTTGCTCTTGCGACGAAGTATCAATTACTACCGCCTCATCAATGCGACCGAATAAAAATTTAGCTCTTGCATCAATTTGGCGTAAGCGTTTCTTCCCGTAGATATAATCTCCGTTCTCACTCCGATCGCCATTACTTGCAGCCCATGAAACATCAGCTACAACCTTAGGTCGATCAACTTTAATTAAAAAATCGAGCTCATCTTTTAGGCGCTGATATCCTTGCTTAGTAATGTAATTTTTACGATCTGTCATATTTTTTAATAATAATTAACGGGGTTAAGTTTACAATAGAAGCATGCATTCTGAGCAAAAGCCTATCTATCTCTGTCGCAATTCAAAAGAAGCTTATAAATTAAGCCAACATTTTGATTCAAAAGAAAAGGTATGGGCGCTTCATGACTTCATCAATAACCTCTTTAAAAAACACCCAAATATAAAGATGTCATATCGGGTTCTTAATGGGATTGAAGAAAAATTGTTATGGGAAAGCAGCATTAAGCAATATAAAAAATCATTTTTTGATTTATCCAATATTGAAAACTTAAGTGAAACCGCAATGCAGGCCAACCGTCTCATTGATCAATTTAATATTGGCGAAAATACCTTAAAAAGTGAAGAACGTAGTGAAGAACATGCATTTTTTAATGCTTGGCGCCTGCTTTTTAAAAAACACTGTAACGATAAAAATGTTATCACTTTTAATAATCTTTTAAAGATAAGTGAAGAACATATTAGAAATGGCGATATTTCAATTGAGCACCCTATTTGTTTTGTTAATTTTGAATTAACAACACCCATTGAAGATTCTTTTATTGAAGCATGTAAAACTCAAGTTGATATAGAGCTTTTTAAAGCATCACAAATAGAGCCTTATATTGAGTCACGTGTTTTTCTTAATGAAGAACATGAAAGCATGCAGATTGTCGAATGGTGCAAAACACAAATAGAAAATAACAAAAAGATATTGATTGTGACGCCACAACTCGATCAAATTATCGATCGCCTAACAAGTATGCTTGATAAAACATTTCATCCCGAAACATTTACTCCAAGTCTCTCTCAAGAAAAAAGAATTTATCAGTTCTCCTTGAATACTCCCTTATTTCATTTATCTATGGTTTATTTAAACCTAAAATTAATAGAATTGGCTGCGAGAGGCACATCTAAGATCAATGAGCTTAAAAACATCCTGAGCCATAGTGGCTGGTCAGATGGCAAAGAGTTATGTCAACGCTACAAGCTTATTAACCAACTAGAAAGAAAACGAAGGGGCAACCTATCAGTTAAAGATCTCATTGAGATGTCTGAGTTAATTGAAGACTTGAATAATGAAATACCGTTCCTAAAAATACATTTAAATCACATACATACCTCACATCATGAATGGCGAACAAAAAGAAGTCCTTCCGAATGGATTAAAACATTTGAGGAGTATTTAAAGAATATTAAATCTAGTTTATTAGCTCCAAAAGATTCCTTTGAAGAAAGTATTTATGAGACATGGAACAAAACTATCGAAACGATATCTTCATTAGATAATCTGATGGGTGAAGTATCCATCCAAGAGATGCTAGATATTTTTCAGTATTACCTTAAAAAAACCACTCACCAACACAAACATCAAGGTAATTTTAAAATTGATATTTTAGGTTTTCATGAAACAACTTATGAAAATTATGACGCTACGTGGATTATGAATTTAAATGAACATCATTGGCCTTCGCCTCATCAGTACAATCCATTTATACCTATAAAAATTCAGCATGATAGGCATATCAACACCCATGAAAAACGTCATTTAAATGCCTCAAAGATTTTAGATAAATTTACCCATACATCACCATTTGTAACACTTTCGTATGCCAAAAAAATGGGTGAAGAAGAGATATTTCCATCGCCAACATTACATGATTTTGTATCTTCGAAATTACTTGAAGATATCAATTTTAAATTTAAAAAAAATGAATTTAATCATGAATTTATAGAATATATTGAAGATAGTACTTCAAGTCATATTGAAGTGCAGCAGACGGTTAAATCGGGCATAAAATTACTTGAAGCACAATCCATCTGCCCTGCTTGGGCATTTTATGAGTTTAGACTTGGCGCCAGAAAAATAGAAGAAGAAGATGAGGAAAATTTAACTACTAGATTACGCGGAAATCTCTTTCATAAAACCCTAGAACAATTCTGGACGGAAAATAACTCAGCGTCTCTAGTAAGCGCTTTAAATGAAAAAGAGCTGTCAAAAAAAATACAGTCGATTGCACATAAAAATATATCTATAGAAAAGAAAAAATATCCTAGAATCTTGCCTGAATTTTTTAATATCGAAGAAATGCGCTTAATAAGCTACCTGGAAAAATGGATTCAACATGAATTAAAAAGAGGAGATTTTGAAGTCAAAGAGACGGAAAAAAATATACCTATTCATCTAGGTTGCCTTAACTTTAATATCAAAATTGATCGTATCGATGAAGTGAATCAAAAAAACATTGTGATTGATTATAAATCTGGGGCAACAAAAACTCTGAACGAATGGTTTTTAAATGCTTATGGTGAGCTCCAGATGCCCTTTTATGCCCTCTTTGCCTCAAATAAACCTATTGATGCCATTGCGATTGGTATTATTAATTCACCAAAACCTCAATGGATTGGTATCGGTCGAGATAGAGGTCTGCTTCAAGGCATCAAAGATGCTGCTGCTATCGACTACCAATCTTGGGATGATTTAATCGGCTTCTGGAAATACCGTATTGATGAGGCTGTTACAAGTTACGAATCGGGCAATGCAGCTATCAAATTTACACGCGAAAAAGACATGGCTTATTGTCAGGTTAAGCCCATCTTAAGGCTTCCTGAACGAATACTTCAATTTGAACAAACGAAGCAATGAGTGACATCCAATTAAGACAAAAAGCTCTTGATTTAAGGTCATTTATTGTTGAAGCTCCAGCAGGTTCTGGTAAAACAAGATTACTCACGGATCGATATTTAAAACTTCTCACTATTGTTGATGTACCCGAAGAAATTGTAGCCATTACCTTTACCAAGAAAGCAGCTTCAGAGATGAAGTCTAAAATCTTAGAACGCATTAAAAAAGGTGATAGTCCTTTTGCCCAGACAATTTTAAAGCGCTCAAAAGAAAAAAGCTGGGGCATTGAGTACGATCTATCGCGACTTAAAGTGATGACTATCGATAAATTCTGTCATAACGTAGTCAGCCAAATTCCTGTATTAAGCAAAATGGGTGTTAAACCGAATATCACTGATACTCCTGAAAAGTTTTACGAAGAATCTGTTAAACAAACATTACAGAATAAAGAGAGCATGGAGGACATTAAAATTGTCTTTGCTCATTATGATAATGAATATGAAAAAATTAATCGTCGTTTAATCGCGATGATGGCAATTAGAGATCAGTGGAAATCTATATGCCATGCTCTTACTCAAAAATCAAATGTAAAAATTATCGAAGAAAGCAATGCATACCTTGAACATTTAATTAAACCTATTTATCAAAAAATTAAAGATTCATTAAATCATGATCAGCTAAATGATCTCATGCAGGTGCTTCATTACCTTGAAAATATGAAGCTTAGAGGAGATATAAAGCTAGGAAACAAAAATAGCTTTAATTTTGATGCCGAAGAAATCCCTTTATGGCAAACAATCTCACAAATATTATATACAGATAAAAGTACTAGACGAATTTCAATTACAGCTCGGGAAGGATTTAAAAATGATGAAGAAGGTGAAATTTATAAGGCTAAATGTCTCAATCTACCTAATATAGATTGCTTAATAGGCATTAAAGATATGCCAGAGCCCCTAAATGAAGCATATGTCATAAAACTTAAATCTATTGCGAACCTTCTTCTTCAGTGTGAAAAAAAACTAAGGCAATTATTTAGGCAGAGTAATACAGTTGATTTTATTGAGATTATAGAAATAGCCAATGAGGCTCTTGGTAAAAATGATACAGCAAGCGATCTCTTATTATCTCTAGATTATAAGATTTCACATTTGCTTATTGATGAATTTCAAGATACGAGCAGAAGTCACTTTAATTTTTTAAAGAAAATAGTTGATGGTTGGACATCTGAATCACAGAAAACTATTTTCTGTGTGGGTGACCCTATGCAATCGATTTATAAATTTAGAGAGGCTGATGTCAGCATTTTTATTGAAGCTAAAAAACTTGGCTTCAATACTATTCCTTTAGAAACCATTCGGCTTCAAGATAATTGGCGATCTTCTTCCCTTATCGTGAATGAAGTAAATCAGATATTTGAAAAAATACTACCAAAAGAAGACTCAATTCCACAAGGCGCTGTAAGCTACAAGCCTTTTTTCTCAGCAAAAAATGAAAGTGATACCGGTGCAAGTGAATTCAAATTTCACGCCTTAACATTTGATGAAAGTACTGATATTGATACTGAGGAAGCAAAGTATGTATGTAATTTAATTGATACATTTCCTGAAAATGAAAAAATTGCCATTCTCACAAGGTCAAGAAGTCATCTTTCAGAATTAATTAATTACATCCGAAAATTTAAACCTGCCTTAAAATTTAATGCCGTAGAAATTGATGCATTAGATCAGCATCAATCAATTCAGGATATTCTTTCTTTAAGCTACGCTATGCTTGATTTAAGCGACAGAATTCATTGGCTTGCAATTCTCAGGGCGCCATGGTGTGGGATTACACTTAATGATTTAGTTATACTTTTTCAAGATGACCATTCATCTACTGTGTGGGAAATTATTCATAATACAAACAAAATGAATAATATTTCTGCTGATGGAAAAAAAAGGATCGACCGACTAGTCGACATACTAAACGATGCATTTGAGCATCAAAATAAGACTCACATTAGAAGGCTTATAGAATCAGTTTGGATAAATTTAGGTGGAGAGAAATGCCTTCATCACCCAAATGATATCGTAGATATTAATAAGTTTTTCGACATTTTGCAAACATCGAGCACACCTATAGCTATTGATTTTGAATTAGTCGAATATCAAATTACAAAAACATACTTATCAGACATTCCATCAGCCGAAGAGCGTATACAATTTTTCACAATTCATAAAGCTAAAGGCCTTGAATTCGATACAGTCATTATTCCATCATTAAATTCAACCACACGCTCAACAGACAAAAAAATGATTGTATCTGATAATTTCATCAAAAATAATCATATGTGCTATGTCTCAGCATTTAGTGAACCAGATAACAAATTACCTCACTTACATAATCTTATTTATAACATTGAAAAAAATAAGGAAGAAAATGAATTAAAAAGATTACTTTATGTTGCTATGACAAGAGCAAAAATGAAACTTCACCTTATAGGCTCTATAGCATTTAAAGATGAAATGAAACCTGCTTCAAATTCATTTCTAGCTATGCTTTGGGATATCTATGGCAGGCATTTTCAAGAAGCAAAACTTATAACAAACATTAAAATAGAAACATCAAATAGTAAAATTGAAGATTTTGTGCCCAAACTTATGCGATTGAAAATTTAAATTGAAATTTTTTTCAAAAAATCTTTAATGAATTTAACTCTTTCTAAAATATCAATAATCGTGACACCTATTTTAATTCTATCTGGACCATTCATACGATAACGCTTATCCTCACTCAGAAGTTTAATAAGCTTTAGTGGGTCCATTTTACTGTCGCTTGCAAAGCTAATTTGAATTGAAGTATCACTAGCATCTATTTTTTTAATGTCGAGATGTTGAATAAAAATTCTTAAATCATGAAAAGAAATAAGCGATTGGGTTTGTTCAGGCATGACACCAAAACGATCTATCAACTCTTCTTTCATTTCTATTAATGCCTCATGATCATTGAGTCCTGATAAACGCTTATATAACACAAGTCTTTCATTAATATCACCACAATAACTATTTGTAATAATAGCAGGGGTATGCAGATTAATTTCTGTATTTTTTTGAAGTGGATTATCGAGACTTAATTTTTTGCCTAATTTGAGTTGCTTAACTGCATAGTTCAACATATCGATATAAAGATTAAATCCAATTTCGTGCATTTGGCCGCTTTGATTATCCCCGAGAAGCTCTCCGGCGCCACGAATTTCCAAGTCATGAATGGCAAGATAATATCCAGCCCCTAAATCCTCTAAAAGTTGAATAGCTTCTAGTCGTTTTTGAGCATGACTGCTAATTTTTCTGTCGGGATCAACAAGTAAATAAGCATATGCTTGATGATGAGATCTTCCAACCCTGCCCCTCAGTTGATGAAGTTGCGCCAATCCAAACATGTCTGCGCGATTCATAATAATTGTATTCGCTGAAGGAATATCTATACCCGTTTCAATAATTGTTGTGCAAAGCAAAATATTAGCTTTTTGTTGATAAAAATCATGCATAACTCTTTCAAGTTCCCGCTCTCGCATTTGTCCATGAGCAATTTCAATTCTTGCTTCAGGTATTAATTTTTCTAATTTTTCTTTCATTGAAAGAATAGTGTCAACATCGTTATGCAAGAAATAAACTTGGCCGCCTCGATTAAATTCCCTTAAAACTGCTTCGCGAATAATGCCTTCCGAATAATTATTTACGAATGTTTTAATGGATAAGCGTTTCTGAGGGGGTGTGGAAATTATGGAAAATTCTCTCAGGCCTTCCATAGCCATAGATAGTGTTCGAGGAATAGGTGTTGCCGTAAGAGTTAAGACATCAACTTCCGCACGCATAGCCTTAAGTAATTCTTTTTGGCGTACCCCGAAACGGTGTTCTTCATCAATAATAATCAAACCTAAATTTTTAAATTTAATGTCATTTTGAATAAGCCTATGTGTACCAATGATGATATCAATTTCACCATTTGCTAATTTTATAAGTGACTCAGCTTGTTCCTTTTTAGATTTAAAACGAGAAATTTCAGCAATTTTGATGGGGGAATCTGAAAAACGATCCATAAAATTATTGTAGTGCTGCTCAGCAAGAAGTGTTGTAGGAACCAATATTGCGACTTGTTTACCATCGTTCGCTGCAATAAAGGCAGCTCTTAATGCCACCTCTGTTTTACCGAATCCAACATCACCACATATAAGACGATCCATAGGCTTTTGAGATTCCATATCATTTATGACTGCATTGATTGCTGTTAATTGATCTTCAGTTTCTTCAAACGGGAATCCATCTGTGAATCTTTCATAGTCTTGTAAGTTAATCTTAAAGGCATAGCCTTTCTTAATAGATCTTTGAGAATAAATATTTAGAAGATCAGCTGCAGTATCATGAATCTGTTTTAAAGCTTTCTTCTTTGCTTTATCCCATTGATCAGAACCTAACTTATGAAGTGGCGCGGTTTCTGCTGGTCCTCCAGAATAGCGGGAGATAAGATCTAAATTAGATACAGGAACGTAAAGTTTATCGTCACCAAAATACTCTAGAAGTAAAAATTCACTTTCACCTTCACCGAAATCTAAATTAAATAATCCCCTAAATCGTCCGACACCATATTGTTCATGAACAATCGGATCACCATCTTTTAGCTCTGATAAGTCACGCACCATTGCATCACTTGAAAAGTTCTTATCGCGTTGACGCCTTTTTGATTGACGAACAGTATTCACATAAAGCTCAGACTCAGTAATTACAATATGCTCCGATGAAATATAGCCTTGATGAACTGGGCTTACTGTTAATACAACTTGATCCTTCATATTTAAAGATTCTGACCAATCATCTGCAGATTTAAACTTGATA
>JBEEPP010000013.1:0-9299 GCA_041191045.1 Pseudomonadota bacterium | reverse complement strand
CCAATACCTTTGACTTCAATATCACCGGCAAGCGCACCAGCAGCTAGGAAATATGAAGCTGATGAAGCGTCACCCTCGACAAATATTTCACCCGGACTGACATAACCCCCTGAGCCCGGAATTACAAAGTATTGCCAGTCTATTTTTTTTACTTGAACACCAAATCGATTCATAAGGTTAAGCGTGATATTAATATAAGGTTTTGAAATCAAATCCCCGATTATTTCAATAGAGACTTCTTTTTTTGTAAGAGGGATCGCCATTAATAGAGCTGTTAAGAATTGACTTGAAATATCACCTCTAATTTTTACTGAGCCATTAATAATAATTTCAGCAGGAGATATTTTTAGCGGAGGGTAGCCTTCTTCATTAAGATAAGTGATATCAGCATTTAATTGCAAAAGTGCATCGACGAGATCTTTAATAGGACGCTCATGCATTCGAGGCACACCACTTAACATGTAATCACCTTGACTAAAGGCTAATGCGGCAGTGAGCGGCCTAAAAGCTGTACCTGCATTGCCAAGAAAAATCTCCGCTGACTTATTTTTAAACTGACCTTGTGCACCTTGAATGAGAATGTCACCATTTTCTTTTTGTGTAAGATCAACTTGAAGTATTTTTAATGCCTCAATCATATGATGGGTGTCATCTGATTGAAGTGGATGCTTGATAGTTGTTTCTCCTTTTGCAATAGCAGATAAAAGAAGAATGCGATTAGTAATACTTTTAGATCCAGGAAGAGTAACTTGACCAAAAACAGATTGAACAGCTTTTAATTTCTTTTGGTTCGCCATGTGTTTATATTATTTTGACCATTCGTTTCGAGTTTTACTTGCATTTTCGAATAACGCCAAAATCTTTTTGGTATCTTCTTGTTCAATGGCTTCTTTAAGTAATTTAATTTGATTTTCAAAAAGCTGAATATCTTCAAGAATAAATTTCTTATTTGCGAGTGTAATATCTTTCCACATCTCAGGAGAGCTTGCCGCGATTCTTGTGAAGTCTTTAAATCCACTCGCAGCAAACTTTAAAAGTTCGTTTGCATTTTTTCTATGCGTAATCATATCTACAAGAGAGAAGGCTAATAAATGTGGTAGATGACTAATCGTTGAAAATATTTTGTCATGATCGTTATGAGACATATTTGAAACTATGGCGCCTGCATTTTTCCATAGCATTTCGATTTTTTGTTTTGCTTCAAAAGACGTATCTTGATCTGCCGTTAATATGACATTTTTATTTTTAAATAGATCAATATGGGCTGCAGTTGCGCCATGTTTTTCAGATCCAGCAATAGGATGCCCACCAATGAATTGAGAGTATTGTGGGCCTAAAATTTGTTTGGCTGATTCAATGACATCAGTTTTTGTGCTGCCCACGTCAGTAATGATCGTGTGTGAAGATAAATGTGGTTGGATTAACTTGAGTATGACTGGAAATTGCGCAACAGGTGTTGCGATAATAATAATATGCGCTTCTGAAATATCTTTCTTTAAATCTTGGCTTGTGCGATCAATAAGTTTTAGTTTAATAGCATCATTTAGGTTATCTTGGTTCCTACCGACACCCACGATATCGGATGCGAAACCTGATTTTTTTGCAGAGAGTGCAATAGATCCGCCAATAAGACCTATACCAAAAATAAGAATTTTATTCACTGTATATAATTGATTTATTTGATATTGTTTAACAATTGAATTGTATCATGTTCACTATTAAATGATCGCCATTCATTATTTATGAATAACTCAAAAGGCTTAAAGTGAGTTTTGTAATTCATCTTTTTACTCTCTTTGATCCAGTAGCCTAAATAAACATAATCTAATTTTTTTTCAATGCACCAATTGATAAGCCATAGTATGGAATAAGTACCATAACTGAAGGATTTATCGTTTGTATCAAAAAATGTATAGACTGCAGAAATTCCATCATCAATTACATCAACAAAACTTATTATTTTTAAATCATCTTGATCTTCAAATTGAATTAATCGACTATCAATATTACTTTGTAATAAAAATTCACTGTATTGATTAACTTCATCATCCGTGGTTTTAGATTTTTCATGTCTCGTTTTTTGGTATTCCATGTAAAGCTTAAAATGATTTTCATGAAAGGAAAGCGGAAGGACTGAAGCTTTTAAATGCTGATGTTTCTTTATGTTCCTTTTAAAGCTTTTAGAGGATATAAAATTTTTAACATTAATGCGAATAGGTATGCATGCATTACAAAGTTCACAATAAGGTTTATATGTAAACTTACCGCTTCTTCGAAAACCTTTTTTAATGAGATCATTGTAATGACCCTGACTAACGAGATGATGGGGTGTGGCAACTAATGATTGTGAGGCAAGGCCTTCTAGATAACCACACGCATAACTTGTAGTGACATAGAATTGAATTTTATGACTTGAAAGTTCGTCAGGAAGGCTCATGTTTTAATATATGTATTAAGCAATTGAATAAAATGATTACGCGTAATTTCTTTAGCGCCAAAACTTAAAAGATGTTTTGTTTTCATTTGACAGTCTATCATTTTAACGCCCATCTTTTTTAAATATTGGACAGCAAGTACAAATGCAATTTTTGAGGCATCTGTTTCATAGTGAAACATAGATTCTCCGAAAAAAACATCATCTAAAATAATTCCATAAAGACCGCCAACGAGATTTCCATTAAAATAAATTTCAAAAGAGTGAGCTATTTTCATTTGATGTAATTCTGAATAGGCGTTAATCATGCGCTCATCAATCCAAGTTCCATCTTGATCTTTTCGTTTAACTTCACTGCAGCTTTTAATGACAGATAAAAAATTCTTATCTACTTCAAATTGATAATCATTTTTTTTAATTTTCTTAGAAAGGGATGATGAAATCTTAAGATCATCGGGAAATAATACTAATCTTGGATCTGGTGACCACCATAAAATAGGTTCATGTTGATTAAACCAAGGAAATATTCCTTGTTTATATGCTTCAATAATTCTTTCAGACTTAAGTGTATTAGATATGGCAATAAGACCATTAGGCTCAATAAGCGCTTGATCAGTATTCGGAAAGGGGTCATGATGATCAAGAAAAGCGATGGAACCGAAATCAGTTTTTATCCATTGACCCATATGTTTTTGTAAGGAATGCTTAATTTAATTTTAAGATATGAAACGTTTTTCAATATTAGTTATATTACTCTTAAATATTATCTCAATGGCTCATGCCAATGAGAGGGGATTGTTCTGGAAATTAAAGGCGCCAAACGGTTCAACACATTATTTATTCGGAACAATTCATACTGATGACAATAGGATTATTAAATTCTTACCTGTCGTTAAAAAATCAGTCAGTCAGTCAGATCTTCTTCTTGTAGAAATTACACCTGATAATCATTCACCAAATCTCATTTTGAAGGATCATTCTTTAGTATCGAAATTGACTGAAGATGAATTGAATCAAGTGAAAAAACTTTCAGAATTTCATGTGATGTATTTCGAGAATGTAATCAGAATGAAACCTTGGCTTTTAGCAGTCATTTTTGATTCACCAAAGCCTCATACTGAATTTAATCAAGACTACCTTTTGATGGCTATGGCAGCAGATTTAGATAAAGACGTTATAGGCATAGAGTCATCCCAAGAACATTTTGCCGCTATGGACTCATTATCTTTGGATGAGCAATTAATCATGCTTAGAGCGGTTTTAAAAAAGACAGAGAAAGAAAGATTATCCGATTACAATTTACTTATGAAAGACTATCTTTCAGCTGATGTAGAACAAATACGTCATACCGATGAGCGATTAACGGGTAAGTTATTGCCAGAAGCGTTGTGGGCTAAAATTAAAGTTCAGCTTATGGATGAGAGAAATAAAAAAATGGTAGCAAAAATTAAAGAACTTTCAAAAGATAAGCAGTTGTTCATTGCAGTAGGAGCTTCACATCTTGCGGGTCAAGATGGCTTGTTAAGTCAGTTAAGGCAATCAGGATTTAAAATGTCTCCTATTAAGGCGTTTGAATAATATGAAGCACCAAGTTATTTCATCTCGCGGAAATCAACACTTTAAACATTTGAAAAAACTTAACGAATCACCGCGTTATCGCCATGAAGTGCAGCAAACTATTTTAGATGGGATGCACCTTATTGAATCTTACGCGGAACGGTTTGGTTCTCCTGATTCAATAGCTTTAATCGAGGGCGGTCATATTGATAAGATTGCATCTTATCTTAATGAAAATACACAGGTATTAGAATTCCCAGCAGGGCTTTTTTCTGAAATAGCACCTGTCATATCTCCTACAGGCATTTTGGCTTCTATTAACATTCCGCATTTGGAGCCACCAAAAAAACAAAACTGTATTTTATTGTTAGAAGATATTCAGGACCCAGGTAATTTGGGGAGTATATTGAGATCTGCAAGTGCCTCTGGTGTTGATCTTGTTTACCTGTCTGATCATTGCGCTGACCTTTGGTCGCCCAAAGTTTTACGAGGTGGCCAGGGGGCCCATTTTCATCTTCCATGTATTGAGAAGGCAAATTTTTCAGATATCACAAAATCATTCACTGGAAAAATTTTTGCAACAACATTAAGTGGAAAATCCATTTTTAAAGAAGACTTGAAAGGCCCTGTCGCATTTATTTTTGGGAATGAGGGAAATGGTATTCATTCAGAAACGATGCAATTAACTTCACATTCAATTCATATACCTATGGAAAAAGGGATTGAATCTTTAAATGTTTCAGCAGCTGTCTCGATATGTCTATATGAAAAATATAGGCAAGAACATTCTAATGTTTAATTGAATCTTCTGATTCGTTAAAGATAAACTTCACTTCATCTTCGGAATATTTATAGCATTCGTTGCAGAAATCACAGTGAATTGTGATTAATGATTGTTCTTCAATGATAGATTCGCATTCTTTTTTGCCGATGAGACGAAGCATATTTTCTACACTTTTTTTAGAGCAACTGCACGCAAAATTAGGATAGCTTGGATCGTATAGACGAATAGTTTCTGAAGAAAATATTGTTTGAAGAATTTTGGAAGCTTCTAATGCTGGATGAATAGTTTTAAAAGATTTATCAGCGGACATTACTATATCTTCCCAAGCACTGGTCATTGCATCATGATCGAGGGCTTCCGCTGAAGAATTAAATGGAAGTTTTTGTATAAGAAGCCCCTGAAAGATATTTTCTTGAGAATGAATCCATAATTTTGTTTGAATCTGCTCCGACCTTAACATGTAATTTTCAAGTAGCTCACTGATTGAATTTCCTTCCATAGGTACAATGCCTTGATAGGGTGTCTTTGCATTTTTTTGAATTAAGGTAATGATAAAGTGACCTTCTTTAATTAGATCAATAGGCGCTATGGATTCGATAGGGCCGTTCCATTTAACCGTACCTCTTATACCTAAGTTTTCATTGCATTCAGCAATTAATAATTTGAGTGGCCCATTTGTTTGAATTTGTAATGTTAAGGAACCATCAAGTTTGAGAGTGGAAGCAAGGAGAGAGCTTGCTACCATCAACTCACCTAATGCTATGTGAATATTCTGAGGCAAGGCTTGGTGTTGTGTAGCCTCTTCGATCGTGTGATTAAGCTTCACATAGTTGCCGCGAATGTCAGTATTTTCAAAAATAAATCGATGTAAAGTGTCTTCAGAGTTATGCATAAAATTTAAATTTCAATCGTTTTGATTTTGGGCACAAGTGAGATATCCCATAATTGAATAGCTGTAGTCCAAAAGTTTGTAAGTGTATTTTCTTTTTCAATTAACTCATAGTCTTGCCCAAGAAATTTAAGGCATGCGATCAGATTATTTTTTATATTTGCATCATTCACAGGGGTAGACTGATTTTCTTTGCTTAATTTTTTTTGATTTAAAGTTGCAATAGGTATATGACCGTAATTCATCGAAGGGAATGATAAATTCTTTTGTAAATATATCTGCCTTGACGTGGAGTCGATAAGATCGGCACCTCTTATAATAGTGTTGATATTTTGCAATGCATCATCAATTACAACTGCTAGCTGATAAGCATAAATACCATCTGATCTTTTTAAAATAAAATCACCAAAGTCTTTTGATATATTTTGATGAATGCTACCTTGGATCTTGTCTTCAAATGTGATGACAGTATCATTTGCTTTGATTCTTAAAGCATGATGGTCGGCATCTAATTTTTTATTTCTGCAAGTGCCGGGGTAAATCATTCCATCAATCCCTGTCATGGCTGAATCAGCAATTTCTTTTCTACTACATTCGCAAAAATAAGTACTGCCTTGCTGATTTAAATGAGACAGATACGTTTGATAAATATCTATTCGATGGCTTTGATAAACGATTTCATCATCCCAATGAAAACCATGTTGATGAAGTGAATTGATAATAGCTTTATCGCTTCCTTCAATAACTCTTGGCTGATCGAGGTCTTCCATTCTGATTTTCCATATGCCATCGTGATGTTTGGCATCAAGATAGCTTGCGACCGCAGTGACCAATGATCCAAAATGTATTGGCCCTGTTGGAGATGGAGCAAAGCGACCTATATACATTTAAGAGGCGGTGTTGATATAAGGTGGAATATGCCAGTTATGCAAATTTTTGCCCAAAAGAAAAAGATTGCATTTGATTCGATCATTTGTGGAGCTACTTACCATAAATTCATAACATCGTAATATGGCAACCTGTCCTTTTTCATTGCGTTTCAATGTAATTTTTTCGCAGGCAACGGTTTCATCTAAAAACTGAAGATCAAATTGTTGAGATAGATTTTTACCAAGTTGAATAGCTAGCTCACGTTTCGAGATAGTATCAATCCAAAACCAAACGGTTGTAATTAGAAGAGCGAGAAGAATATATTCCAACATGGGGTTTAATTAAAAAAATCGATTTTGATATCTTAAACGGGGTTCATAAGACTTTAATGATTATTTTGATGCATTATTTATGTGCATCAAAACATGAATTGATATAAATGCACACAAATAGTGCTTAAAATTAGAATAATTCGCAAATTTTAAGATAAAAAAATTCACAATCTCTAATTTCCATTCTTTTTTATATAAAATTAAGTTTAATTAAATACTAAAGATAAGGAATTCCCGTCATGGATAACTTAATTGGTGCAAATGATGTTTTGTTTGTTTTGTTAGGCGCGATAATGGTGCTTGCTATGCATGCGGGGTTTGCATTTTTAGAAGTAGGTACAGTTCGTCATAAAAACCAAGTGAATGCGCTTGTTAAAATTCTTGTTGATTTTTCTGTGTCGACGATTGCATATTTCTTTATTGGGTATGGCATCGCATATGGGGTTAATTTCTTATCTCCAGCAGAAACATTGTCTGCTAAAAATGGATATGACCTCGTAAAGTTTTTCTTTTTGCTAACTTTTGCTGCAGCGATTCCTGCAATTATTTCTGGAGGTATTGCTGAGAGAGCTAAATTCAATTCTCAATTAGCAGCCACTTTTGCTTTGGTAGGATTCGTGTATCCCATTTTTGAAGGCATTGCTTGGAATAATCATTTAGGCGTTCAACCTTTTCTTGAAGGTCATTTTGGATTTAAATTTCATGATTTTGCAGGTTCAGTCGTTGTGCATGCCATGGGTGGATGGATTGCTTTAGTTGCGGTGTTATTACTTGGTGCGAGGCATGGGAGATATGGCAAAGACGGAAAGCTCCAAGCTTATCCGCCATCTAATATTCCATTTCTAGCTTTAGGTGCTTGGATTTTAACTGTAGGTTGGTTCGGTTTTAATGTGATGTCAGCGCAAACTGTCAACGGTATTTCAGGCCTTGTAGCGATTAATTCTTTAATGGCATTAGTAGGCGGCACAATTGCAGCACTCATCGTTGGAAAAAACGATCCTGGTTTTATCCATAATGGACCACTCGCAGGTCTTGTAGCTGTGTGCGCGGGATCCGATATTTTTCATCCCATAGGTGCCCTTATTACTGGTTTAGTTGCCGGCATACTTTTTATATGGGCTTTTACGCTCACGCAAAATCGTTTAAAAATTGATGATGTATTGGGAGTATGGCCATTGCATGGACTATGTGGAGCCTGGGGCGGCATTGCAGCAGGTATTTTTGGATCCACATATTTTGGGGGCATGGGTGGTGTTAGTTTTACATCGCAACTCATTGGTACTCTATTGGGAGTGGGTATAGCACTTTTAGGAGGATTCCTGGTTTATGGGGTCATCAAGTATTTCTTTGGTATACGATTAAGCCAAGAAGAAGAATTTAATGGTGCAGATATTTCGATTCATAAAATTGCCGCTAATACAGAAGATTAATCTTATCTCTTAAAAGCCTCATATGATGCCATGTTAAAATTTGCCATGGCCAAATTTCATATCATTATTCCAGCGGCAGGCTCAGGTTCCAGAATGGGACTTGGCCAGCCTAAGCAATATCTTAAAATTCATAAGCAAACTTTTATTGAGAGAGTGCTTAGAGTTTTTCAAAATATTCCACTCGTTGATTCAATTCATATTGCACTTCACCCAAACGATGAAATCTGGAAAACACTTAACCTATCTTTATCATCAAAGGTTAGTGTTCACTATTGTGGTGGTGAATCTCGAGCAGAAACAGTACTTAATGCACTAAAAATAATAAAAGATTATGTAGATGAAAGCGATTGGATTTTGGTTCATGATGCTGCTCGTCCTGGTATAGAAGAAAAAGATGTAGAGCGTTTAATGCATGTATTAAAAGATGATTCGGTAGGTGGTCTCTTGGCTTATCCTATAGCAGACACTATAAAAAAATCTGATAAAGAAGATAGGATAGTTGAGTCACCCTCAAGAGATTATTTGTGGCAAGCACAAACACCACAAATGTATCGATATAAAATGTTAAGTGATGCGTTAGAAAAGTTTGACGGAATTCCAACAGATGAATCTCAGGCGATTGAGGGTTTAGGTTTGAAACCTAAATTAATTAAAGGCAATTTTAAAAATTTTAAAGTCACCTACCAAGAGGATCTCAGTATCCTTGAACGTTTAATAAATAAATAGGTATTTACTATGATAAAAGTCGGACAAGGTTTTGATGTTCATCAATTGGTGAATGGAAGAAAATGTATCATTGGCGGCGTTGATATTCCATTCAGTAAGGGATTGGACGGCCATTCAGATGCTGACGTTCTTCTTCATGCTATATCAGATGCTATTCTCGGCGCAGCTGCTTTAGGTGATATTGGAAAGCATTTTCCAAATACAAATCCTTTGATTAAAGATATAAATTCAAGAGAAATTTTAAAAAAAGTCATTTCACTTCTTCAGCAAAAAAAAT
>JBEEPP010000012.1:0-9383 GCA_041191045.1 Pseudomonadota bacterium | reverse complement strand
AAAACCTTTGCTTATAGTTTATGCCAATGATAAACAAAAAAAATTAGCGCAATTAGAAGATTTAGGTATTGAATGTATTCAATTAGATGATAGTGGCAAAGTTGATTTAGTAGCACTTATTAAAATACTTGCTGAACGGGAAATGAATGAAGTATGGATTGAAGCAGGTGAAGGTTTAAATGGCGCATTTTTAAAAGCTAATTTAATTGATGAGCTTATGATTTATTATGCGCCTGTGATTTTAGGTTCAGAGGCTAAAGGTATGTTTAAATTACCTGCTTACGAAAATTTAGAAAACAAAATTTCCACCACACTCATAGATCATCGCTGGGTCGGTCAAGACTTAAGAATGCGATTCAAATTAAAGTGATCATTCGCAATGCTTATCGATAGTCACTGTCACCTAGATGCATTAGAGTTTAATCAAGAGCAAGATGCTATTGTTAAAGAGGCGCTCGATCATGGCGTTGAAAAAATTATTGTTCCTGCGGTGAATAGAAAAAGTTTCGATGATGTTATTAATCTTAGAAAAAAATTTCCCAATTGTTTTTATGCATTAGGTTTCCATCCAATGTTTATCAATGATATGAAAGACGATGATTTAGATACGTTGCAATCTTATTTAAAAGTATATGAGCCTATCGCAGTGGGTGAGATTGGTTTAGATTTCTTTGTTACCAAAGACAACAAATTGCTTCAAGAGGAAATGTTTGTAGCGCAATTAAAATTAGCGAGCGCATTTGATTTGCCCGTCATTATGCATGTAAGGCAGGCGGTTGATGATGTACTTAAAAATTTAAGACGATATCCAGTGAAGGGCGGTATTGCTCACGCATTTAACGGTAGCATGCAACAAGCCGAAGCTTTTATAGAATTAGGATTTAAATTGGGCTTTGGCGGTGCTATGACTTATTCAAGAGCCACACATATTCAAGCGTTAGCAAAAACATTACCTATAGAGTCTATTGTGTTAGAAACAGATGCACCTGACATTCCCCCATCATGGTTAGGTCATGGAAGACGAAATGCACCTCATGAGTTACATCAAATCGCAACTTTTTTTGCTGAATTACGCGGTATGAATTTAGATTCAGTGATTGAGATATCACATCAAAATACGCTCGATGCGCTCCCCAAAATAGTGCAGTTATGCACATCTTCTAAGAACTTACATTAACTTTAACCAAAAATCCTAATAGAATTAGGGACATAAGTTAAGTCATTGATTTTAAATAACTTTTATTTAGCTTAAAAAATAAGCGATTTAAAAAAATGCTTATAAATTCAAGAGTTATAAATTTATGTCATCTTTATCCACAAAGTTATCCACAGATTTTGTGGAGATGTTTTTTTATCAAAACGGGTTGACAGTGGATTACTTTATCCATTAGAAGAAATGCCTTTTTGTAATTAATTCAGATAAAAACCTTTGAAATCCCTTTCCCCCTCTGATAAACATCAAACTTCAATTGTGAGACACATAGCTTTAAAGTAAAATAGACTCCCGTCAGCAATTATTTAAAAGCCTTTCCATGACCAAATATGTGTTTGTTACTGGCGGTGTCGTTTCTTCCTTGGGTAAAGGTATCGCAGCTGCTAGTCTTGGGGCTATCTTAGAGTCACGGGGCATCAAAGTGACGATGCTAAAACTCGATCCGTATATTAATGTTGATCCAGGTACCATGAGCCCTTTTCAGCACGGTGAAGTATTTGTGACCGATGATGGTGCAGAAACAGATCTTGATCTTGGCCATTACGAACGTTTTATTTCAGCGCGTATGGGTAAGAAAAATAATTTTACGACAGGTCAGATTTACGACAGTGTTATTCGGAAAGAGCGTCGCGGTGAATATCTAGGTAAGACCGTTCAGGTCATCCCCCATATTACAGATGAAATTAAGTTACACATAAAGAATGGCGCAAATGGCGCTGATGTTGCGATCGTTGAAGTGGGTGGTACAGTTGGTGACATTGAGTCACTTCCTTTTCTAGAAGCTATCCGTCAAATTGGATTTGAAGAAGGTCGTGAAAATGCATGTTACATTCACCTCACCTTGCTTCCTTTTATTTCAACAGCAGGCGAATTAAAAACAAAACCAACGCAACACTCGGTTAAAGAATTAAGAGAAATTGGTATTCAGCCAGATATTTTAATTTGTAGAGCTGATCGTGCTATTCCAGATGATGAAAGAAAAAAAATAGCCTTATTTACAAATGTTTCTCCTGAAGCAGTTATTTCAGCCGTTGATTCAGATTCTATTTATAAAATACCAAGCTTACTTCATCAACAAATGATTGATGAAATTGTTTGCCATAAATTAAATATTCTGGCGAAGCCCGCAGATCTTTCAAGTTGGGACAAAATTACCGACGCATTAAAACATACAAAACATCATATTGATATCGCATTCGTAGGTAAATATGTAGATTTGACTGAGTCTTATAAATCGCTCACAGAAGCTTTGATTCACGCTGGAATACACACATCATCAAAAATAAAAATTCATTATCTTGATTCGGAAGAAATTGAAAAAAGTGGTACTAAAGCATTGGCAGCTATGGATGCCATTTTGGTGCCTGGTGGTTTTGGTAAACGAGGTACGGAAGGAAAAATTAAAGCGATTCAATTTGCACGTGAAAATAAAATTCCATACTTAGGTATTTGCTTAGGTATGCAATTAGCTGTTGTTGAATTTGCAAGACATAAAGCCATGCTCAAAAATGCCAACAGCTCTGAATTTGATCAGGATGCTCAGCACCAAGTAATTGGGTTAATCACTGAATGGAAATCATCTGAGGGTACGATTGAAAAAAGAGATGATTCCTCAGATCTTGGAGGCACAATGAGATTGGGCGCACAGAAGTGTCCAATTGAATCCGGTACTCTAGCGTATAAAGTTTATGGGGCTGAAGTGAATGAGCGG
Source organism: Pseudomonadota bacterium (assembly GCA_041191045.1). Lineage (GTDB taxonomy): Bacteria > Pseudomonadota > Gammaproteobacteria > Burkholderiales > Methylophilaceae > Methylopumilus. The sequence continues at coordinate 6,459 of JBEEPP010000012.1, read as the reverse complement.
CATCGTCATCGTTATGAAGTTAACAATCATTACGTGGACCAGTTGATTAAAGCAGGACTTACAGTTTCAGCTAGAACACCTTTTGAGCAACTCTGTGAAATCATTGAATTACCGCAGGATCAACACCCTTGGTTCGTAGGTTGTCAATTCCACCCTGAATTTACTTCCAATCCAAGAACAGGCCATCCATTATTTAAAGCCTATATTCAAGCCGCACTTAAATATAAACAATCTAAAGGAAGTGCATCATGAAATTATGCAACTTTGATGTTGGATTAAATCACCCATTATTTTTAATTGCAGGTCCTTGTGTGATTGAATCTGAGGCGATGACTTTAGATATAGCAGGCCAGTTAAAAGAAATGACTGGTGCTCTCAATATCCCATTTATTTTTAAATCCTCTTATGACAAGGCTAATCGAAGTTCAAATAAAACTTTTAGAGGTTTTGGTATTGATGAAGGATTGAGAATTTTATCTGAAGTAAAAAAACAAATTGGTGTGCCAGTTTTAACAGATGTGCATGACCAATTTCAAGTTGAACAAGTTGCAAGTGTTGTGGATGTGCTCCAGACACCGGCTTTCTTGTGCAGACAAACTGATTTCATTACTGCTGTTGCAACGTCAGGTAAACCTGTAAATATTAAAAAGGGTCAATTTTTAGCGCCAGGTGATATGAAACAAGTTGTCACAAAGGCCAAAGAAGCTAACGGCGGTCTCGATAACATTATGGTTTGTGAACGAGGTGCATCTTTTGGTTACAACACGCTTGTATCAGATATGAGAAGTTTATCTATTATGCGAGAAACGAATTGCCCTGTTGTGTTTGATGCAACACATTCAGTGCAACAACCAGGCGGCCAGGGTGACAAGAGTGGTGGACAAAGTGAATTCGTTCCTGTTCTTGCAAGAGCAGCAGTTGCGAGCGGTATCGCAGGAATTTTTATGGAAACACACCCTAATCCAAAAGAAGCTTTATCTGATGGGCCAAATGCATGGCCACTTAAAAAAATGAAAGCATTGCTTGAGTTATTAGCTGAAATTGATCGATCAGTTAAAAAAGCAGGTTTCATCGAGATGTCCTAAATAATTAACTGTAAACGAAGGAAAAAGAATGAGTTTTGTGAAACAAATTGTTGCTCGAGAGGTTATTGATTCTAGAGGTAACCCAACTATAGAAGCTGATGTTTTTTTAGATTCTGGTGTGATGGGAAGAGCAATGGTGCCATCAGGTGCTTCTACGGGAAGTAAAGAAGCGATTGAGCTTCGCGATGGTGATGCAAAACGTTATTTTGGAAAAGGTGTTTTAAATGCAGTGAAGCATGTCAATACCGAAATTGCTAAAGCAGTAGTGGGTCTTGATGTAGATGATCAAATGTTGATTGATCAAACAATGATTGAATTAGACGGCACAGACAATAAAGGTCGTCTAGGGGCTAATGCAATTCTCGCAGTTTCAATGGCTTCAGCTATAGCTGCAGCAAAAAATTCTAATTTACCTCTCTATCGTTATCTTGGTGGTTCAGGTGCTATGCAGTTACCTACACCAATGATGAATATCATTAACGGCGGAGCACACGCAGACAATAGTGTCGATATGCAAGAGTTTATGATTATTCCTGCTGGAAGACCTACATTTAGAGAAGCAATGAGATGCGGTGCTGAAGTTTTTCAAGCGCTCAAGAAAACATTAAGCAAGAAAGGTTTTTCAACGACCGTTGGTGATGAAGGTGGTTTCGCACCTAACCTCCCATCAAATGAGTCAGCCATTCAAATGATTATGGAAGCTATCTCTCAAGCTGGATATGAGCCCGGCCGTGATGTTTATCTTGGTCTTGATTGTGCAAGCACTGAATTTTATAAAGATGGTAAATATCGTCTCGCCTCTGAAAATTTATCTTTATCAAGTGAACAATTTACAGATTATCTAGCGACATGGTGTGATAAGTATCCAATCATTAGTATTGAAGATGGTATGGGTGAATTCGATTGGGATGGTTGGCACGTGTTAACACAAAGGTTAGGTAAACATATTCAGCTTGTAGGCGATGATCTTTTTGTAACAAACCCAAAAATTTTAGATGAAGGCATTAAACGTAAGGTTGCTAATTCTGTTTTAATTAAAGTTAATCAAATTGGCACGCTAACCGAAACATTTGAAACGATCGCGATGGCTAAAAAAGCAGGATATACCGCTGTCATTTCTCATCGCTCAGGAGAAACTGAAGATACAACAATTGCTGATTTAGCAGTAGCAACAAATGCGTTACAGATTAAAACTGGTTCGCTTTCAAGATCCGAACGTATTGCTAAATATAATCAATTGCTTCGTATCGAAGAGGAGCTTGGAACAGCCTCTTCTTATGCAGGCCTTTCTTGTTTTTACCAATTGAATAAATAACATGAAATCGTTAACTGCTATTTTTGTAGTTTTGATAGCGTTAATGCAATACCCATTATGGTTTGGTAAAGGTAGTTGGTTTCGCGTATGGAGTTTGAATCATCAAATAGAAACTCAAAAAAAAATAAATGCGGATAATCAAGTAAGAAATAATGTACTTAATGCTGAAGTAAGTGATCTTAAACAGGGATTCTCAGCAATTGAAGAGAGAGCTAGGAATGAGCTTGGTATGATTAAGCAAGATGAAATCTTTTTCCAAGTGACAAATCACGAAAAAGATAAAAAAGAAACTGAAGCTTCAAGTAATTCGCAAGCCAAGCACTAATCAAATCTTTTTTGGTCTTCTAAAAAAATTTCAATTAATTCGCTCTTAATGAAAAGCGCTTCGTGCGCTTGATCAACTCTTAATTCAATCAGCATGTTTGTTTTATCATCATTTTCATTGGCTGATCTCACTAGCTGACCAATTTCTTCACCATTGTTATTTAAGATCAGATCACCAGGATTAAAATCTACTCTTGATTTAATAAAAGCACGATACATTCGTCTTTTAACTTTGCCTAAGTAGTGTGTTCGAGCCACAATTTCTTGTCCTGTATAACAACCTTTTTTAAAATTAATACCTTCGATTAAGTCCATATTTAAAGATTGTGGAATAAATGCTTCTTGCGTAGCTGGGTAAATATCAGGAATCCCATCTAGAATATTTAAATTATTCCAATCATCAAAACTCATGGATGAATATTCAGAAAAGTTAAGCTTCATAAATTCATTCACTTTAGAAGTTTCTCCCATGAGTTGGTATCTATCATCATCTTTTCCTAAACGCATAATCATGATGTCATCTGATTGAATGATATCTAAATAATTTTTTGGAGGTTGAATGTTTTTTGTAAGAAGCGCTTTAGAGCCTACAAAACCAATGCATGTGAATGTTTCATTGGCTAGCTTTAGCGATACTTTTGAGCGAAGAATATACATCTTAAGTTTTTTAAGTATAAATTCCTGAACGGAGCTATCTATTTGTATGTGGATTGATCTATGATCTAAATAACACAACATAAAAGCCAGCATCCTACCTTTGGGGTTACAAAAGCCAGCATATAGTGCTTTATTTTCCGAGACAAGATTAATATCTTGAGTCAATTGGCCTTGCAAGAACTGAACTCGATCTTCACCTTCAACTTTTATCGTAGAGGTTTTATCAAGAACAATGAATTTATTTTCTACGCTTAATGACATATTGTTTTATTTGATTTACCGAAATAAATCGAAGGCTAAAAATAATACCTGCGAGTGAGGCAAAAAACCATTTAAGATGAAAATCAGCTGTATCTTGCCAAGCAGGCTTTTGTTTTTTCATCGCACTTAAGATATTTAAAATGGAATCACCTCTTACATAAATCCCATTAATTTGTTTTGTAATGTCTTTTAAGTAGGCTTCGTCTAGCTTAGACATATAGCGATCACTCTCGCCACCTGCTACATTGTCATCTCGAGTACCAATATTAGCCTCTGAGATTTGCGCAATACCTGGTTGTAATGCAAAGCTATCATTAGCCCAATAGCCAATGAGTTGATTTTTGCCATCTAACTTTGGAATGGGCGCGCCTTTTAAACTTCCAATTCCAACAATTACCCAATCATTTCCACCTTGGAATTGAGAAAGATCTTTTGTATTAAATGCGTGGAGCTTTGGAGCTTCTTCACCGTCAGTAAAATAAACGACTTGAGAATTTTCAGGAAAGCTTCTAATTAAACGTGCTAAGTTAAAAAAAGATTCTCGAATACGTGAATTACCAGACCAACCGGAACGCCAATCCAAGTGGTCGATGGTATCTTCAATCGCATCAAAATTTTCACAGACTTCAATGGGTGTATATGAGGCTGCCACACTCACACCTACAAACATACCAATACTCACTTTTGTGCCACAGGGAAGTTCAGACATAATCTCATGAAGGCTATGCTTCATATATTCAAGTCTTGAGATGGGTTTATTCATAACAGACATATCAACCGTGTTCATACTTTGAGAGATATCAGTCACAAAGATATAGTTATAGATATTGTGTTTGAGTGGTATCGATGGATTGATAATTGCGAGCAGCATAAACCCAATCGATACTATAAGTGATAGGGTATTAAAATCGAGATTGGACCTCGATTTTATGTTCTTAAGCCACGCTTTCATAAATTTAAGGGAGGCCTACAGGAACATTACCTAGAATGAGTCCAGGTGAATCTGAATCGCCAACACCAGGCGTTGGATTCGCAGGTAAAATCATAAGCACGCGATCAAGATTATGTTTTACATCCCATGCATGATTATCAATCTTAATTGATAGCATATATGCGGCTTTTGCTTGCCTAAATAAATATTCTGTTTCATTTTTGACTGTCATGTCAGTACCGTTGATTGCCAATGCACGTTTAAAGAAAATATTACCAATATTGTATTGAATGGCTGCTTTTTGAGAGGGGGAGGCTATCGGTAAAAGATTTGTAAAAAGAATATTGGCTTCTTTATATCTTTCTTTAGTTGTGAGCCAATAAGCTGTTGCGTAACGGGCTTCAAAACTATTGATAAACATACTAGGCGATTTACCTTCAGCAATATCTCGATTAAATACTTGAATATTTTTTAATTCAATCCATTGCTTTATAAATACACCAAGTGAAATTATGAGAAGCAGTACAAAAATCCAAGTGAGTTTTTTAGTGCTAAAAAGATTTTTTGTGATTAAAGCCATGATCTCACCTCAATTAATTTAAGCATCAGTAAACCTATCATCATAAGAGCCGCAACGACAAAACAATGAGTTGAGTAATCTTGACCTGGAATTTTCTCAAAATATTTAATGGGTTTCTTTTCTTTTTGATTGATATCCTCGATGGCTTTTTGTAATGTTTTTGGATCTTCTGCTTCATAAGCTTGAAAGGGCGAATGAAGTGTTTTAAAAAATTCATTAAGCTCGATTTGCGGTGGAAGTGCCTCATCATCTCGCGCTTTATATGAAGTATTAAAAATACTGATACCACCTGGTTGTCTTAATACGATCCAATAAAGACTAATTTTAAATCGGCCTAACCAATCCTTAATTTTTTCTTGAGTAGCAGCATCGATACGACCTGCTCCATCTGAAAGTAAAATCATGACTCTCGAACCAGAGTCTGGTACTTTATTAAATAATTCAGCACCCGTCGTAAGACCACTACCAATATTGGTTTGAAATAATGCGTTACCAGCTGTTGCTCTTACGGCTGAAATAACGGCATTTTTATTATCAGTCAATGGCAAAACATACATACCAGAATTACTAAATGAAACCATACCAATCATGTCGTTCGCTCTTGATTTTACAAAATCAGTAATTAGTCTGGCGGCAGCAGCTGATTTCATTTCACCCACTTTGGATTGGTCGTTACCTGCAAAAGGATCATCCATACTCGCACTTCGATCTAATACCAAACCAATTTGAGCGCCTATGCCTGTTTTTTCAATTTCTTTTTGACGGGAATGTGGTCCACTTAATCCAATAATGATGGCTAATAAAATCATGGTTGCGATAAATTTTAAGATAATGGTCACAATTCTTGAGAGTCGATCTTTTGGAATCATTTCATTCCATGAGTAATACTGTAAAGATGCTTCTTTAAAAAGAAGTGGAATAAAAGCTAAAGGAATAAACCACAAGACCCATGGAAATGAAAATGTCATTTAGCTAAACCTGCCACAAGTGATTTTTTGTCAACAATAAGTTTTCTTTCGCAATCTCGACAATGCCGTGAGAAATCTTTAAGCCATTTAAGTATTTCATCATGATCATATTTTTTATTTGAAGTATTAAAAAATATGAGTGTGGAAAGCTTAAAAAACTCACGTAGTTCAGTATCGATATTTTTAAATGAGGGATTCTTAGCATAAAGATCATGAAGATTATCTGTAAAGAGTGTTTTTCCAATAACAAGATCAAAAGCACGATGCATGTCTGTGATTGCTTTTTCAATGGAAACCGGGGTTGCCTTCATTTTATTGATTGAGCGATGGGTTCTTGC
>JBEEPP010000011.1:0-9505 GCA_041191045.1 Pseudomonadota bacterium | reverse complement strand
GAGGTCGTCCTGGCTTCATAGAAATTTTCCAAAATAAGATTTCGCCTATTTTTTTTAATATTTCTTTCATATAATCCGCTTCGCCGACAGAAACACCTCCTGTTGTAATCACGACATCTGCCATATCACTTGCTTTTTTTAATGTATCTTCAATGACTTTTTTATTGTCAGGAGTGACGCCAAGATCGATTGCTTCCACATTAAGTCGTTTTAAAAGGCCAATAAGACTATAGCGATTACTGTCGAAAACCTGACCCGCTGACAAAGGATTGCCGAGTAAAACAATTTCATCGCCTGTTGAAAAAAAAGCAACTTTAATTTTTCGATAAACTTTGATTGAATCTATACCAATCGACGCAAGCAAACCTAAATCACAAGGCTCTATCTTTCGACCAATTTGAAATACCACTTGTCCGCTTTTGATATCCTCACCTAAGCGTCGAATGTTTTGATTGACATGAGGCTTTATTTTGAATGTAATTACATCTTCATTGAGTTCAACATACTCTTGAGGAATGACAGCGTTCAATCCAGAGGGAATACTGGCTCCTGTCATGATGCGAACAGCTTGATTTGCATTACCTTCTAATTGATTACCTGCCAAGAGTTTGCCTGTCACTTTGAGACTAAAAGGACCGTCACCGTTAAGAATATTTATATTGATTGCATAACCATCCATGGCTGAATTGTCATGATTAGGAACATTAATGGATGCTGTGATAGATTCCGCGACAATACGATGGAGTGCATCTTTGATATGTATGATTTCTTGTTGGTTGCTTGGTTTTAAAAAATTGGCAATCCATGTTTTGGCTTTTTCAACCGACATCGCATTAGGATCGTAATCTTGCACTATATTCGATTCAGAAATTAAATCACTTAAGCTGATATCTTTTTTCATAGAGATGTTTTCTTTAATTCTTCTTGTGTATTGATATTTATAAATTGTGACTGATCATGAAATCGCACTATAGAAAAAGATAATTGCCTTATCCAGTCTTCAATCTTACGTCCCCCTCGATTAAAAAAATCTTGGAGATTGTTTAATGTGGATAAATGACATAAAAGACATGCTGATTGAAGCCCATCGCTCGTTTCAGGCACTGCAACTAGAGTTTTTTTTGCTTTATTTTCTTTTAGTAAATTTGCAATAAGATTGTCTGGAAGATTGGGTGTGTCACAAGGTACAAATTGGATCCAATCCGTTTTGATTGTCTTTAAGCTAGTTAACATACCTAAAAGAGGACCTTCATGAGTAGTGAATACATCATCAATTAGAGGCAAATGAAATGCATCAAAATCATTTTGATTTTGATGTGTATTAATAAAAACATGTTCTGCTTGCGATTTCATGCGGTCAATGACATGCCTAATTAAAGGCTTACCTTTAAATAAAACAGTTGCTTTGTTTTGAACCTGCATACGTTTTGATTGGCCGCCCGCTAAAATAACCACAGCGATTTTCTCATCCAATTAAATTTAACCCCCGGTATGTGACATAAACCTCACAACGGCTGGTTTATTTATCTCAAGATTAAAATCATGAGCCTCTGGTTTTATCGTCATGCTTTCTATAATAGCTTTCTGAATAGGCCAGTCTTCATTGGGATATTCGCGTAAGAGAGGCATGAGCTCTATTTTTTCTTCCTGTCCTAAGCATAAAAATAATTCGCCTTTCGATGAGACTCTAACGCGATTGCAGGTATCGCAGAAATTATGACTATGTGGAGAAATAAAACCAATCTTAGTCGATTGATTGGCAAGCTGCCAATATTTTGCAGGGCCGCCTGAAGTAAAAGTTGTTGGAATTAAATTAAAATGATTCTGTAAATTTTTTAATACCTCATCATTGCTAATGAAGGTATCTTTTCTTGCATGATCGATATTGCCTAAAGGCATCTCTTCAATAAAAGAAATATCTATTTTTTTATTGATTGCAAAATGAACCAAATCAATAGTTTCGTGATCATTGATCCCTTTCATCAAAACGGTATTAAGCTTGATATTTGAGAATCCTATTTCAATCGCTTTATCAATGCCTTTTAAAACTTTATCTAAATCACCGACCCGAGTAATTTTTTTAAATAAAGCATGGTTTAAGCTATCAAGACTTATATTAATTCTTTTTACATGCGATTTTTTTAGCATTTCCGCATGCTGACTCAATTGACTACCATTTGTGGTTATAACGATTTCTTTTAGCGTGGGTATGGCAGATATATTATGAAAAAGCCAACCAATATTTTTTCTTACCAATGGTTCTCCACCTGTAATTCTTACCTTTGTAACACCGAGTGAAGCAAAAATTCTTACAATTCTTGCTGATTCTTCAAGCGAGAGCACTTCATCGCGAGGTAAGAATTCCATATCCTCACTCATGCAATATACGCATCGAAAATCGCAGCGATCCGTGATTGATAGACGAAGATAATTTATCTTTCTATTAAATAGATCAATGAGATCTAATGGAAATTGTTTTTGCAATGGCAACTTTGGATTAAGCAAGCTGCACTTCAACAAGACAATCGTGAGATGTCGGGGAGTGACCCATATCCCCATAGGCATTTGAACTTACAGAATTTACAACACCGTTATTATGTTGTCTCCAATAACCTAAAGTTGCCACAACAATTCCTTGATTCACGTCTGTAGTGATTTTTGATTTTGCTTCGAAGAACCCTCGATCATTAAAAACTTTGGTACGATCGCCTTCTTTAATTCCACGTGCCTTCGCATCGAGAGGGTGAATCATAACGAATTGTTCGCCCTGAGCTTTGAGTTTATTTTCAATATTAGCGTAACTTGAGTTAATAAATCCGTGACTTTTTGGAGCTAAAATATTTAAAGGATATTTTTTTGCTAATGAAGGATTAGCCGAAGGAGTCTCTTTTGATGGAATATAATCCGGCAGTTCTGGAATATCATCTCCTGGTTGGAAGGCATCATACATCTGCCTAAAAGGACCGGCGACAAAATTCTTTGCACCGACAACCCTGAATTGACATTTACCAGATGGAGTTGGAAATTTACCCTCTTTGTGTGGAGCACGATTATCTTTTGTGCCTACATTAATTCTTGCATAACCATGTTTTTTTAAATACGCAAGATCTATGCCCTTACAAGCAGGTGAATTCCAATCGACATAATGTTCTAAACATTCACTGTCTGACCATTTAAAGCACTCTTCCTCAAAACCAAATCTTTGAGCAAGTCGCCTAAAAATTTCATAGTTAGGAATTGCTTCACCTGGAGATTCGATACACTTGGTGTTATAAGTAAGATATAGATGTCCCCAAGATAAAATAATATCCTCTTGTTCTGCACCCATAGATGCGGGTAAAAGAATATCAGCATATGCAGCTGTATCAGATATAAAATGCTCTGCTGAAACGAGAAATAAATCCTCACGCTTTAAGCCTTCTAATATTTTTTCACTTTCAGTTGCTTGGGTCACAGGATTAGTATTCCAACACATCATTGATTTAATAGGCACCTTGAGTTCGACTTCACCCGTTAAAACTCGACCTAATTGAAGATTGTTGACTACTTGAGTTCCTTCGGGAATAAGATCTGGCCTGCAAATAACATCGAACTTATACGGTTGCTCCCAAACTGGAAATTGAAGAATGCCTCCACCTACATGACGCCATGCTCCAGTGAGTGCAGGAAGGCAGGTGACCGCTCTGATTGTTTGACCACCCCCCCAGCTTTTTTCTAAAGCCACACCAATCCTGATTGCAGAGGGTTGAGTTGTTGCATATTCTCTTGCAAGTTTTCTAATATCTTGAGCCGCTATTCCTGTAACGGCCTCTGCCCACTCAGGAGTTCTTTCTTTAGCAAGAGCCGCTAATTCTGGAAAGCCTACGGTATATTGATCAACATAATCTTGATCAACTAAATTTTCTTCAATAATAACGTGCATCATGGCCATGGCAAGTGCACCATCGGTCCCTGGTTTTGGACAAATATGCCAATCGGCTTCTTTAGCAGTTTTAGAAGCATATGCATCAATGACAACAATTTTTGCGCCTTTTTTTTGTGCCTCTTTAACAATGTGCCAATGATGAAGATTTGTACTGACAGAATTACAAGCCCAAATAATGATAAATTTTGAATGGATAAAACTTTCTGGATCCACCCCGGCCGTGGGGCCAATGGTTAAAAGCCAGGCCGTACATGAACCTTCACCACAAAATGTTCTTTCTGTTACAGTTGCCCCTAATCTTGCAAAAAATGAATCACCTCCATTTAATCCATGAACTAATCCCTGATTTCCCAGATAACTATTGGGCATAATAGCTTCTGAACCATATTCATTAATAATAGTCTTCCATTTTGAAACAATGGTATCAAGCGCTTCATCCCATGAGATTCTTTGAAATTGTTTTGATCCTTTAGGCCCCACACGTTTCATAGGATATAGAAGTCGGTCGGGGTGATAGTGACGTTTTTCGTAATCTTGAAGTTTGACGCAAAGGCCGCCGCGTGTCATTGGATGATCTTTGTTTCCTTTGACTCCTATGAGTTTTTTATCTCGGACCTCGTAGACCATTGAGCATGTATCAGGGCAATCATGAGGGCATCCACCATGAAAAAATTCACTTTCTTGATCGGGTAAAATTTCCATGCTAATTCCTTTCAATTTAAGATTTAATAATGCCTATGACACACCCTAGTAAGTTTATAATAATGTACTTTTTATCAAAAGCAATATAAAAATAAACATGAAAAAAGTTGTGAATAATTCTATATTAAGCCCTGAAAATCTTAAGATCATTAATCATTGCATTGCTGATCATCAGAGCATGTCCGGAGCTTTATTACCTCTATTGCATGCGATTCAAGATAATATAGGCTATGTACCAGAATTGGCTTATCCTTTAATTTCAAAAGCCTTGAGTTTATCTGTGGCCGAAGTCCATGGTGTTGTGACTTTTTATCATCATTTTAGAACACATCAACCTGGCCGCCATATCTTACAAGTTTGTCGCGCAGAGTCTTGCCAGGCTCTCGGAAGCGACGCGCTTGAAACTCACATTAAAAATAAATTAGGCGTTGAATTTCATGAAACCACTTCTGATGGCGCCATCACTTTAGAGCCCATTTACTGTTTGGGGAATTGTGCATGTTCCCCCGCGGTCATGATTGATGAAGAAGTTTATGGACGTGTAGACAACAAAAAAATAGATCAATTGATTTCAGATTTAAAGAGTACGTCATGAGTATTAAAATTTTTGTACCTATCGATTCAACAGCACTATCTCTTGGCGCTAATGAAGTTGCGTTAGCAATTTCAAAAGAAGCGCAGGCTAAAAAATTAGACATTCAAATCATTCGTAATAGTTCACGCGGACTATTTTGGTTAGAAACTTTAGTTGAAGTAGAAACCTCTCAAGGCCGGGTAGGTTTTGGCCCTATTAATCCAAGCGATGTGAAGTCTTTATTTGATGCAGATTTTATAAATGGGGGTAAGCATCCTCTTGCATTGGGTCTAGTCGGAGAGATTGATTGGTTAAAAAAACAAGAGCGCTTAACTTTTGCACGCATGGGTATTACCGAGCCTACTAATATTGATCACTACATGGCGCATGATGGATTCCAGGGCTTAAAAAATGCATTGAATTTAAAACCTGAAGCGATTGTGGAAACCGTTACAGCTTCTGGTTTGCGAGGCCGAGGCGGTGCAGCTTTTCCTACAGGGATTAAATGGAAAACGGTATTAGATACCAAAGCCACGCAAAAATATATTGTATGTAATGCAGATGAAGGTGATTCAGGCACTTATTCAGATCGTATGATTATGGAAGGAGATCCCTTTGTTTTGATTGAGGGTATGATTATCGCTGGCCTTGCTGTAGGAGCCACGCAAGGCTATATCTATTTACGCTCCGAATATCCTCATGCACTAAAAACTCTAAATGAAGCCATTCGCCAAGCGACAAAGATTGGTTATTTAGGCGAAGATATTTTGAAGTCAGGCAAAGCTTTTCATTTAGAAGTAAGGCGCGCAGCAGGCGCGTATATTTGTGGTGAAGAAACTTCTCTTTTAGAGAGCCTAGAAGGCAAAAGAGGATTGGTGCGATTTAAACCACCGCTTCCCGCAATCGAAGGTTTATTTGGTAAACCTACGGTTGTAAACAACGTGATTTCATTAGCGACTGTACCCATTATTTTGGCTAAAGGAGCTAAGTATTATCAAGATTTTGGCATGGGTAAATCACGAGGCACGCTTCCTATTCAGCTGGCAGGAAATTTAAAGCGCACGGGGCTTGTTGAGAAAGCCTTTGGTATTACTTTAAGGGAACTTCTTTACGATTTTGGCGGAGGCTCTTTATCAGGTAAGCCTATTAAAGCAGTTCAAGTAGGCGGACCCTTAGGCGCCTATTTACCCGAATCGCAATTTGATACTCCACTCGATTATGAAAGATTTTCTGAAATCTGGGCTGTTTTGGGTCATGGCGGTATTGTGGCATTTGATGAGACGGTTAATATGGCAAAAATGGCGCGCTATGCATTTGATTTTTGTGCGATTGAATCTTGCGGAAAATGTACACCTTGTCGAATTGGCTCGACGCGTGGTGTTGAAGTGATAGATCATATTATGCAAGGGCATGATGTTAAGAAAAACGTAGCATTAATTAGAGATCTTTCAGATACCATGTTAAATGGTTCTTTATGTGCTTTAGGTGGTATGACACCTTACCCCGTTTTGAGCGCTTTAAATCATTTCCCTAAAGATTTTGGGGTTGATGCAAAAGAGCCCAAGGCATAGACTAATACGTTGATTTATTTCGAGAAAACCTATGGACGATGTAAAAGATTTTGGAACACCAAAAAGAACTTCAGATAAGACGATCAATTTAACGATTGATGGCGTATCTGTTTCTGTGCCTGAGGGTACTTCCATTATGCATGCTGCATCTGTATCGGGTGTCACTGTACCTAAATTATGTGCTACGGATAGTTTAGAGCCCTTTGGTTCATGCCGTCTCTGCCTCGTTGAAATAGAAGGTCGTCGAGGCTATCCAGCTTCATGCACAACGCCTGTTGCTGAAGGTATTAAAGTGCACACACAAACACCCAAGCTCGCCGATATTAGGCGTGGCGTGATGGAGCTCTATATCTCAGACCATCCTTTAGATTGTCTAACCTGCGCTACGAATGGCGATTGCGAATTACAAGATATGGCAGGCGCTGTTGGCCTTCGGGATGTGCGTTATGGCTACGAAGGAGAAAATCATTTAAACAGCGTTAAAGACACTTCAAATCCTTATTTCACGTTTGATCCTTCAAAATGCATTGTATGTTCAAGGTGTGTCAGGGCCTGTGAAGAAGTTCAAGGTACATTTGCACTGACTATTCAAGGCCGTGGTTTTGATTCTAAGGTATCGGCAGGTAATAAAGATTTTAAAGACTCAGAATGCGTTTCATGTGGCGCCTGTGTGCAGGCTTGCCCAACTGCTACCTTGATCGAAAATACCATTATTGAAGCAGGTGTTCCCGAACATAGCGTCACAACGACTTGTGCTTATTGTGGTGTCGGTTGTTCATTCCATGCAGAAATGAAAGGCGAAGAAGTAGTTCGTATGACGCCTAATAAAGATGGCGGTGCTAATCATGGACATTCCTGCGTTAAAGGAAGGTTTGCTTGGGGATACGCCACACATAAAGATCGTATAACCACACCTATGATTCGTAAAAGTATTCATGATCCTTGGGAAAAAGTAACATGGGATGTTGCGATTAATTATGCAGCAAGTGAAATTAAGCGCATTCAAAAAAAATATGGTCGCGATTCAGTCGGTGCAATTTCATCTTCACGATGTACGAATGAAGAAGTATATGTTGTTCAAAAATTAGTGCGTGCAGCTTTAGGCAATAATAATGTGGACACTTGCGCCCGTGTGTGTCATTCGCCGACAGGATATGGGCTTAAACAAACGCTAGGTGAATCAGCAGGCACACAAAATTTTGACTCAGTTCTGCATTCGGATGTGATTATGATTATTGGAGCTAACCCAACAGACGGTCATCCTGTATTCGCGTCGCAAATGAAAAGACGTTTAAGAGAAGGTGCGAAACTTATCATTGTTGATCCTCGCGCTATTGATCTTGTTGATAATACTCCTCATATTAAAGCTGATTATCATTTAAAACTCAAACCTGGTTCCAATGTAGCTATGGTGAATGCATTAGCCCACACGATTGTTACTGAAAAACTCATGGATGATTCTTTCATTAAATCACGTTGTGAAGACGAAGCCTTTAAAGCATGGAAAGAATTTATTATTAGGCCTGAAAATTCACCCGAAGCGATGAGCGCATTTACAGGCGTAGATGCTAAAGATGTAAGAGCTGCTGCAAAACTTTATGCTAAAGGTGGTAATGCTGCGATTTATTATGGATTGGGTGTGACTGAACATAGTCAAGGCTCAACAATGGTGATGGGTATTGCCAATCTTGCTATGTTGACAGGTAATATCGGACGAGAGGGTGTAGGGGTCAACCCTTTACGAGGACAAAATAATGTTCAAGGTGCCTGCGACATGGGATCGTTTCCCCATGAGTTCCCAGGATATCGACATGTCTCGGATAAAGCAACCTTAGCTTTATTTGAAAAAGCATGGGATGTGAAATTACAAAATGAACCCGGTTTAAGAATTCCAAATATGTTAGATGTTGCGATCGATGGACAATTCAAGGCGCTCTATTGTGAAGGAGAAGACATTGCACAATCTGATCCAAATACACAGCATGTGACACACGCATTGGAGTCGATGGAGTGCGTAATCGTACAAGATTTATTTTTAAATGAAACTGCGATGTATGCGCATGTATTCTTCCCAGGTTCTTCATTCTTAGAAAAGAATGGCACATTTACAAATGCAGAAAGACGTATTTCGAGAGTGAGAAAAGTGATGTCTCCTAAGAATGGTTATGAAGATTGGGAGATCACACAGATGCTTAGCAATGCATTAGGTTACAAAATGGATTACAAGCATGCCTCAGACATTATGGATGAGATTGCAAAACTTACCCCCACATTTACAGGCGTGAGTTATCAGAAGTTAGATGATTTAGGCAGTATTCAATGGCCTTGTAATGAAGAGCATCCTCTTGGAACACCCACTATGCATATCGATGAATTCGTGCGTGGTAAAGGTAAATTTATTATTACTGAGTATGTGCCGACTTCTGAAAAAGTGACACAGAAATTCCCGCTCATTTTAACGACAGGCAGAATACTGTCTCAATACAATGTGGGCGCACAAACAAGAAGAACAAAAAATGTCGCGTGGCATGAAGAAGATTTAGTTGAGATTCATCCGCATGATGCCGAAGAAAGGGGTATTCAATCTGGTGATTGGGTAGGTATTGTAAGTCGAGCAGGGGAAACTGTATTAAGAGCTCACATTACAGAGCGTGTTCAGCCCGGTGTTATTTACACAACATTCCATCATCCTGAATCAGGTGCCAATGTAATTACAACAGACAACTCAGATTG